>CAMWLE010000019.1 GCA_947175015.1 uncultured bacterium | reverse complement strand
AATACAAGCCTTTAGAGGAATCTGACATCTACACTTCACAACATATCACATCATTGACGTAAGCATTTGCTGTATCAATCAGGCGGTAACCTCCCTGCAATGCACTCAGCACAGAGTTCTCTGCTTCCTCCGGACTGAGCAGAAGTCTCGTTTTGTTCATCAGTTTATACCTGCAAGTTATTACTGTTTGGCTTTCATTTTAGATTATTACATTTTGCTTACTTTATTGCATTACAGCCTGTGCCGCAGCAAGAAAGCGTTTTACTGTCTTGGATGGCTGTGGTGAATGAAGCAATCCATAAGGAATGCTGTGATCCCATTCCACTGGAATTACTTTCAGGAGCGGATGCACACTTGCCCATCCTGGGATTGCCAGCAGCACATCATTACTGTTTTCACATCGGTTAAAAATGTTCATATTATAAAATTCAAAATCCACAATATGTATCTGATCATGGTTCTGCTGGAGGTTATCACGCAGCCGGTCTATATAATGACTCCATTCCCGCCGCATCATCAGCAAGTTTTCCCCATACAGATCTTCTATCAGAAGTTTATCCTTTGCAGCAAGACGGTGATGAATGGAAACCGCACAGCACAATGGTTCCAGCGAAAGCTGCAACCCTGCACAGTTTCGCAAATGTAACATTGTTTCGTCAAAAATCCCGCCTACCACATCAATATTTTTCCCTAAATTTGCCAAAATTTCCCTGGCATTTTCCGGTGTATTTTCAAACGGAATAATCTGGAACTTTATATCAGGACAGTGCACCTGTATCTTTGGCCATATCTGCATCAGCAGTTGTGCCGGTGTCATTGGGGAAGAGCCAATGCGGATAACATTCGTATCTTGCTGCATGGCATTTTTAGCCCGCGTCACGGAATCTTTGCAATACTGGATAATGTATTTGGTGTCCTGGTATAAGGAGTTTCCTGCTTTTGTCAAGACCAGTCCTCTGTGTGTCCTTTCAAACAATTTTACATCTAAGGAGTTTTCTAACAGATTGATCTGCTTTATCACCGCAGTAGGCGTGATAAAAGATTCTTCCGCAGCTTTGTTGAAGCTACCTGCATCCGCCACCCGCAGAAAGGTTTCAAGTTGGGGATTATACATCTGTCCTGCCTCCTTTTTTTGTCTGCCGCTGCCCTTTTCTTAAATCATCCGGCTTACGGGCATCATTGGGAATCATCCATGAACGCCCAAAACGCTGTACTCTGACAATCCGCCCTTCTCCGCAGAGCACTTGTCCCCATCGCTCTGAAACATTCCATAATCTGACAGTATCTTTTACAAAGATTTCGTCCATCACTGTTCCTTCAATGCACAGCGCTAATATGAAGTATATATTTATTGTATACAGTTATGCAATGTGTGTCAAGATTCAAAAGGCTGTCTGGGTTGCAGTGCCATGCAGAAGTGATTCCCGTCCCCGCCATGAACGACATCATAAAGACATTCTGCGATTTTTCCGGGTCACATAAGTACGCGCATGGCAGACTGATACCGCCCGACAACAGTGTGACACTTAAAAGAAAAAGAATCCACCTCAGTCCTAACTGAAATCGTGGATTCTTTACAAAAAAGCAATGCTGGTAGCCGGACTTGAACCGGCACGGAGTTGCCCCCGAGAGATTTTAAGTCTCTTGTGTCTGCCTATTCCACCATACCAGCAAATTATATGCAGAGGATTATGAGATTGACGTTTTGAATTCAAAATCCAAAGCATCTGTATTCCGCTTACCAGAGGATACATAAATGGATGGAGGTGGATTCGAACCACCGAAGCATTCTGCAGCAGATTTACAGTCTGTCCCCTTTGGCCACTCGGGAATCCATCCATATTCTCCATTCTCATACACCCTGAACAAGACATATTGTATCACAAACAAAAATAAAATGCAAGAAAAATTTGCCGTATACTTCCCCTGCTTTCCACATATTTTGCCGATTATTTTTTATCTTATATGCGATAATTATACAATCACCGAATCCCTGCCATTCAGCAGGCATCCGTTTGCTCACTTTCCGTTCTTATCAGAAGTCCGCACCGCCGAACTGCCGCCCGCCCGGAAAGAAATACAATAAAATATCAGCGATAATATCATTCCAATGATCCACCCTACAGGCCATGCGCACCATATACCGGTGGAACCCATCGGCCCTGCAAGGGCTACGGCCAAAATCACTCGAAGCACCAGATCCGTAAAAGTGGCAATCATAAACCGCCCCATCAATGCCGCCCCTCGAAGCACACCGTCAGCCACCAGTTTCAAGGCTACTACAAAATAAAACGGCGCCACAATCCTCAGGAACAATACGCCTGTGTCAATAGCCGTCCCCGTAATATCCTCCATGAACAGATACAGTAAGTACCGTCCTGCCAGGAAATAAAGCAGTACCAATGGAGCGCACAGTATCCACACCATTTTCCAACCGGCCCTGAATCCCTGCCGGACCCGTTCCAATTTCTCCGCACCAATATTCTGAGAAGTAAAATTAGAGATGCCATTTCCCACGGTAGTCAATGAAGTAATCACCAGATTATTCAACTTGATTGCTGCGGAATATCCTGCCATGACGCTTGGCCCAAAACCATTGATCACACTTTGAAGCACAATATTTCCCACAGAAATAAAGCTCTGCTGTAAAATACTTGGAATGGCCACCACCGCGATCTTCCCCAACAGCGGCCAGGAAAAGACAGCCACCCTGTCCTCCACAGAAATCCCTTTCAAGCGTTTCAATACCACCACCACCGCCAGCAGACAGCTAACCCCCTGACAAATGAAAGTAGCCCAGGCCACACCACTCACCCCCATTTGAAATGTCTTTACAAACAACACATCCATGGCGACATTTGTGAGAGAAGACGCTGCCAGAAAATAGAATGGCGTCTTGGAATCACCTAACGCAGAAAAAATACCCGTACTCACATTATAGAAAAATAAAAACGGCAAACCCCATATGTATATATCCAAATAGAGCATGGAATCCGCAAATACTTCCTCCGGTGTATGTATCATATGCAAAAGCTTCTCACAACCAAATACACCAAATACCATCAACAGCGCACACAGAACCCCTGTCGCAATAAGCGAAGTATAGACTGCCGTCTTCATCTCACCGTATATCTTAGTGCCGAACAACCGCGACACAACTACAGAACAGCCAATATTACATCCAAACGCAAACGCAATGAAAATCAACGTAATTTCATAACTGTTTCCCACCGCCGCCAGTGCATTTTCTCCTACAAACTTTCCCACCACAAAACTATCCGCAATGTTATATAGCTGCTGGAAAATAATGCTGCCAAACAGCGGCATACAAAACTGCCACAATACTTTTTGAGGTTCACCCACAGTTAAATCTTTATTCATCATATACCTCCCCGGTCACATCAGGAAAACAAGCCATTCTTTCTTCTCACTTCCCGTCATGTCGTCAACAGCAGCACAAACAATTTATGAGCTGCCGCCAACGCATCAGTGCCTCTGCAAGAGGTCCAAACAATCAACGAACTGCTGCAAGTTCGGAAGAATATATCGCTTTCCTCTATGTCCATTGCACATTATACACCTTCACAGCAAAAAATCAAGCTGAAAAAATCCTGCCTTTTACCGCAGGATTTTTCCATAATTTTCACGCACTCTATTTCTATTACTATTGTTCATCCCCATAAAAGAATTTATAAATTCCTTCTGCCATCCCCTCAGCCAACTTATCCT
Organism: uncultured bacterium; assembly: GCA_947175015.1. Classification (GTDB taxonomy): domain Bacteria; phylum Bacillota; class Clostridia; order Lachnospirales; family Lachnospiraceae; genus Acetatifactor. The sequence goes on along the minus strand of CAMWLE010000019.1, from coordinate 40,008 downwards.
GATACTCCTGGGTAACTATGGCCTCTCTCTCCTTCTTATTGGTCAGATAAGAACATTCCACCAGACAGGAGGGCATATTTGCTTCTCTGACCACATATAATCCGTCTGTCTCCCGCAAATTCCTGTCCCTGGCTCCGGTTGCCGTTACCACGCCTGTATGAACCAACTCTGCAAACCGTTTGCTACCCTCCGTATCTTCACAGTAATAAGTTTCAACACCGGATACTTCATTATCTTGTTCCTCATAGGTATTTTGATGTACACTGATATATACATCCGCACCAGCCTCATTTGCCTTAGCCGCTCTATCTTGCTTGGTAATAAAGGTATCATTGTCTTCTCTGATCATAAGAACTTCAAATCCAAGATCTTCCAGCTTCTCCGCCAGACGCTCTGCAATTTCCAGATTTACCTCTTTTTCCAGCACGCCCTTCCTGTCACTTCCGCCGTCCACACCGCCATGCCCCGCATCAATGGCTACCAAAGGAATTTTCTCCCCCTGCGGAATTCCGGTAGTAGTTGGCTCCTCTCTTTCAGGTACCGCATCTTCATCGCGCTCAGGAGTTTTGCCCAGCACCGTTCCTGTCTGCTGATCCACCGTCCCATCTACCTCTATATCCGACATATTCTCCCGGGCTTCCAAACGCATAACATAATATAATGCCCCCATACAAGATACTATCAAAAACAAACTGAACGCAAGCAATATGGCAGAATTTTTTGCCCTTCTCCGGCGTCTGCGCCCTCCTCCCCCTCTACTCACCCTATTGTCATAAGAGCTCATCCTCACCAAATTAACCTCCCCATTCCGATGTTTTCTTCTGTCATACTGTCTGTCCATAATGCCTTCCCTCTTCTTCCGTATGTCTCATGATTGTATGTCCGCACATTGCCCTGCCATCAACTCCAGTTTACATGAATGATGTATATTACTCTCATCTTTTTTTCATCATAGTTGTATCATCATTCTTATGATTCACTTTATCTCCACATCGAGCTGTCATCTGGAAATCTTCAGAAACAACTCATTGATGCCCTCATAAAATCCAACCGTTACAATCGTGTTATTTTCCGCTGTACCTGCAAAACTATACTTTTTAAAATAAGGTGTGGTTTCTGACAGAGGATTGGTATTCTCATATTCCTTTGGGGCCTCCAATCCCATGTACTCCGCCCAGGCTTTCACAATATCATCTGCTGCCACCTCACTCCAACTCGTCATCCCTGTACGAACATAGAATTCATATATTTTGCCCGTATCCGCATCCACATAAGCATCCAACAGACGATTTTCCTTGTTGGCATTTTGTTTAGCAGTACTTAGACTAATCTTCCAAACCAACACATTATTCCGCGGCTCCAATCCATCTATGGCAGAATATAAGACAGCGTTGTAAGAATAATCCGTCAACGTTTTCACTTCCGCAGGCAGTATCTTCAACTCCTTCAGTTCTTCCATTCCCCGATTGCACAGTGCAATTCCAACACTCCCCGACACTTCATTCCCGGAAGCATCCTTTCTGTTTACCACCAAGGCGTAATTTCCTGTAAATTCCCCGTCTACCCCATCTATTCTGGTCATGGCATTCTGGTCGCTTTCCGCCAAAGTCTGCTTCAGACATTTAGACAATATATACAACTTTTCATTACTGCTCAGGGAATAACGGTATCCCTCCATTCCCGTATCTACTTCCTGGGATTGAATCTGATTCAGTATTCCTCTATCACGATATCGTGCCAATTCTTCCGGTCCCCATACTGCCAATCCTACAATGACAGCGGCCAACGGGATCAATAACAAGCTGATTTTTCTTCTGTTTATCCTTTTTCCTTTTCCCAATTTTCTATCTTCCCATATATCATATTATGATCATCTCCACGCCATTCATTATATCACTCATTTCTGATGATAATTTCTGACAATAACTTCCAATCATATTTTCTGACGACAGCTTCCCATCACAACTCCCAATCATTTTTTCTAACGACAGCGGCCCATCACAACTCCCAATCATATCTTCTGATAACAGCCATCCTCTAAATTACTTCCGCCTTCTTTCCGGGAATCACAAAGCTGATACAGGTTCCTTTCCCCACTTTGCTTTCTATCGTAAGCTCACTGTTATGTAATCTCAAAATTTCCACACACAATGCCAATCCAAGTCCTGCACCGTTTCTGCTGCGAGAACGGGATTTGTCCACCATATAGAAAGCTTCCGTTACTTTTTTAAGCTCATCTTCCGGAATGCCCACACCATAATCCTTTACCTGGAACACATATCCCCCATCCTCCTGCTTACTGCCCAAGAGCTCCACGATTCCACCCTCTTCCGATGCCTTGCAGGCATTGTCCACCAGATTTAAAAGTACGGATTTCAGAAGATTTACCTCTGCATAAATGGTTCCCGGTTCATAGGATGCCTGCAGCCTTTGCTCCATATTTCCTGAGAACATATCCTCCAGATATTGAAATAAGGTTTCCACTTCCACCGGCTGTAAATCCAGTGATTCACGCTTTGTAACAATAATATCCAACAATCTGAATGACATGCTCTCCAAACGTTTTCCCTCTGTATAGATATAATTGGAGGAGAGAAAATGTTTTTCTTCATCCAGCTTTCGGGAACGCAGCAAATCCGCATATCCAATAATCGAAGTCAATGGCGTCTTTAATTCATGTGCAAAAGCAGCGATAAAATCTTCTCTGGATCTGATTTCCTCCCTTAATTCGTCGAAGGTGTTTTCCAATACATTTGCCATATGATTAAAATCCATTGTAAGCTGTCCCAACTCGTCTCCGCTCATCTGTCTGGCACGATAACTGTAATCTCCCTCCGCCATTTTCCTGGTAGCACGCGTCAGCAGTCTAATAGGCTTCGTTAGCCAGATACAGATGACTAACATAACTGCAGAACTGCACAACAGCATAGCCAATGTCACACGCCGATATACGGAAAACCCCATGGTGCGTTCCTCAAATATCTCCGTAATATCCTCCAGCGTCTCCAGATACAGATTACGATTCAGCGCATTGACCCGAATGCCCGTATGAATATAATAATGTTCTCCATATTGAATCACCTGCCATGTTCTGGCATCCTCAGGAATCTGCATCAACAGGCTGGTATCCTCAGGAAATCCGTCGCTGACATACAGAATCTTCCGCTCCTCACCGGACAGGCGCAGGCACCGCTCCGAAAGTCTGCCGCTCCTTTCCAGTTTGGCGCCGATCTGTTCCACCGCAATGTCCTGCAATACATTATATTTGGTCGGCACATTCAACGCCGCTGTCTCAAAAGCAAACTGCAGAATATTACTGCCATCCAATGCCTGGGCAATCTCCCGGTTCAATGCGGTTTCAAATACAAAATTCACGAAGAGATAGCCGCTTAACCCGAATGCCACTGCCATTATAATAATCGTACACAGGAGAATCTTATACAGAAGCTTCATACTTACCCCCATGCCGCCAAGAGGGGGCAGCGCCCACCTCTTTGGGCAGCGCCCACCTCTTTGGGCAGCGCCCACCTCTTTGGGCGGCACAAACAAACAATGAACTGGTACAAGTCCGGAAGAACGCTTTACACACTTAAATCTCCAACCGATAGCCCACTTTATATACTGCTACCAGATTGTCCTCCCAGCCCATTTTCCTGCGAAGTCTCTGCACATGTAGATCCAATGTCCGGCTGTCAGCCAGATATTCATCCCCCCATACCTTTTCATAGAGATTCTCACGAAACAGAGCAATATTTTTATTGCTAATGAATAATACCAACAGGCCATACTCCTTATTGGTAAGCACCACCTGCCGTCCTGCTCTTGTCACTGTCCGGGCATCCAGATCCACCACCACATCCCCTGCGGTAAGGATACTTTCTGTCTTATTATAACGCCGCAGCACCACTTCTACCCTGGCTACCAGCTCCACAACATCAAAAGGCTTCACCAGGTAATCATCCGCACCTAATTTCAGCCCTTTCACCCTGTCCTTGACTTCATGTTTGGCTGTAATGAATATCACCGGTATCTTCAAGGGCCGGATATACTCCATAATATCATATCCATCCGCCCCCGGCAGCATGATATCCAACAATATCAGATCAAAATTCTCCGATTCAATCATATCAATGGCTTTCAGGCCATCCTGCACTGTCTTACATTGATACCCTGCTGCCGACAGATTTATGTCTATCAAATCACATATAGATTTTTCATCATCCACAATCAGTATCTTGATCATTCCTCTTTCGGCCACCCCCAATATTCCCTGATGGTTTTCACCAGTTCACTTAACTTATCCTCTTCCGTTCCCCGATAAGAATCACAGAAGTCCGTATCCTCCACAAAACCGTCTGTCCTTTGATAATACACAGAACTTCTGACATCAATCAGAAGCTCCCCCTCCGCACCTGCATAACTGTATCTGGCCAACACCACAATGTCCTTCATGCCGTCCCCATCCATATCCTTACAGGTAATTCCCTTCAAAGAATACAGATTATCATACTCTCTCATGGGCTGGAAGCTCCATACAATATACCCCTGCTCATTGACCAGATAAATCATAAAAATATCATATATCCGCATTCTGATAATGCCCGGCACCACACGCAGATGCCCCTGTTTCTCAAAATCAATGGTATAACATTGCTCCGGAATGACCTGAAAACCATTGTTCAACAGTTCCTCCAATGTGGAGGCGGTATATAAGATTTCTGTAGAAATGCCGTCCTGCACATACGCAGCGATAAAATCCGCGCTCTTATTCATGCTGAAACGATTTATTTTGTCAGAGATTCTCCAATCACGGTAAAAAGAGCCGTCCTTCTGGAAGAGCACATCCCCTGTTTTGTATGTCCTGCCTGCGTAATCCCCTTCCGTATTCTCGCAATCGGTAATCAACACAATATCCGTAAGTCCATCCTTATTCAAATCCCGGAAAGATACCGCCGCAATTCCTGTGGTAGGCTGCTCTAACTGTCCCAAAAACCTGTAATTTGTTTCCAACTGATCCGTCTTAAAGAGCACTTTCCCCTCATCATCCGCAATCAATACAGCAAGTCTGTGGTATTCCGTATCCATAATGGAAATAAAGGTAACTTCCTCTTCTCCGAAGCTTTCCAACAATACCGGAAAGCTCTGGTTCTCTATTATCTCATATCCATTTTCTTCTATGTCCGCCACATATTCTATGGCGGCAAATCCCTCCTGATATGCCTCATACTTCTGAAGTAATGTCACCAGAGCATTCTCCTGCGCCAATGACTGCGTCGGAAACCACAATAATCCGCATATGCAAACAAAGATCACCACTGCTATCTGCCTTCTACCCACAAGCCGCTCCTTTCTCTTACATGCAGCTTATACTACATGGTGCAGAGCACAAACTATGGTCAGAACCCAACCGGACTCAAAACACTATCCAAGACCACCTCATTCACTTCGCAAATCCCCGCTGACAGTTCCATTGATAACAATTCCATACTCTGTCTCAATGATTGCAATCCTTGAAATATCGTGCAGTGTAATACCGCCTGCTGCATAGGGATTTCCAGTGAACATTATCAATATAACCTGTCCTTGCATCATTTTTGCATTATTTGTCTGAATTCTTTCTAAGTTGGAATATATTTCAGCACCATAGCGCAGGTAGCCGGCAGCTCAATCCTGATTTTACCGGCATTGATTTCATAATCCTGTTCCTCAATAGAATATCCTTTCTCATCCGTACAAATCAAGACTCTCATGCTTCCCTGCTTCTCGGTTCCCAGCATCCATACAGAGATAATCTTATAGATAGAATGGTTATTATTGTTAATCAATACCAGACATTTCCCTTCTCCCTGAAAACGGCCATACGCCAGAAAATTATAATCACTGTCCACACATATGATAGATCCTGTACGCAATTCCGGATTTTCTCTGCGTATACGGATAATGTCTTTATGAAAAGCGATTAATTCCAGATCTTCTCTTCCCCAGGGATAAGTACGTCGGTTATCCGGGTCAGTGAACCCGCACAGACCAGCTTCATCACCATAATATATCGTAGGCGCCCCCATCCAGGTCATCTGTACTACCACTGCCTCCCGGAATACTGCCTTATTGATTCCAAACTCCGCCGCCTCTGGCCCCATTGTGCTGATTCTGCCTACTTTACGATTGGTGCGCGTCAGGAAACGGGAATGATCATGATTGGAAAGCTGGTTCATTGCCACCTGCCAGCAAGGCATGGAAAAGCTTGCACTATGATGTTTCATTGCTCCCCAAAAACTACCTACATTTCCTAACAAATCTTCCCTATAATCATCACTATGCTTCTCCATCCCTGTAAAAAACCATGTCACAGGCTCCATAAAAGCATCGTAATTCATAACCGTATCCCATTCGTCTCCCTGAAGCCATTCTCTGGTATTGCCATAATGTTCCGCCAAAATAATAGCTTCCGGATTGGCCTCCTTGACAGCCTTACGGAACTTTTTCCAAAAATAATGATTAAATTCCTGGGTATGTCCCAGGTCCGCAGCCACATCCAGCCGCCAGCCATCCGCATTAAAAGGCGGTGAAACCCACTTCTTCGCTATGTGCATTACATAGTCAAACAACTCCTTAGACCCTTCATAATTCAGCTTCGGCAAGGTATTATGTCCCCACCACCCATCATATGAATTATTATATGGCCAGTCGTTCTGGTTCTGGAAATCAAAATATCCCCTGTAAACGCTGTCCGCACTTACATAGGCGCCCTTTTCATATCCCTTCACCTTCTCATAGATACGCTCCCTATCCATCCACTTATTAAAAGAACCGCAGTGATTGAACACGCCGTCCAGGATCACACGCATTCCTCGTCTGTGTGCTTCCTCCACCAATTGAATAAACAGCTCATTACTTGCCTCCAGATTCAAACGGTTAGAGACACGATTGATATATCTGGAAGCCAGCCTGTTTTCCTTCTGCCCTGCTGTCAGCAAATCCCCCTTATCCGACACAATCTTGCCAATATGAGGGTCAATATAATCATAATCCTGAATGTCATACTTGTGATTGGAAGGAGAAACGAACAAAGGATTGAAATAGATAACCTCCACCCCCAGATCCTGCAGATAGTCCATCTTATCCAATACACCTTGCAAATCTCCGCCATAAAATTCCCGCACATCCATCTGTGCTGGATAGCGGTTCCAATCTGTTACTCGGTGTACCGGTTCATTGATATAGCAATACTCATTGGTCAAGACATCATTAGAAGTATCTCCGTTACAGAAGCGATCCACATAGATTTGGTACATGACTGCACCTTTTGCCCAGTTGGGCGTCTTAAAGCCCGGCAAAATGACAAAATTATAATACTCATTTACCTCATGAACCAAACCCCTGGCATTATAATATCCCACCAGAGCACCCGAACGCACCTCAAAATAATAGGTGACTTTTTCTTCGCCCAACTGCAGTTCATATGAATAAAAATCAAAAAGTGAATTTGATTCTACCAGTTCCATCATATATTTGTTGCCCTGATGTACCAGCAAAACCTGATCCACATTATTCCTGGCTGTCCGAAACCGTATTGTTACCTTATCATAGACTTCCGGTTCCGCAGGATTCACATACTCACTTGTAGTATCTGAAAACAATGCCCGTCTGTTAAAAACAGGACGCATATTTGCAATATATCGCTGCACCTTTTCCAATTGTGCTATCTCATCCAACTTTACTTCCATACAATACCTTTCTGCCTGCCTCATAGGAGGGTGCATAAACACTCCTTTTGGGACACTCACTATAATATAAAAATGAAAAACACCGTACTAAAAAGGACAGCCATGGGGTGGCTGTCCTTTTTGAGAAGGTATTACTTATGGGGTATAGCAAAAACTATATAATGTATTGGGGGGTTACGCATATTATAATATCATTTGTACCCCATTTTGCCTATTCCCAAATTTCACAAAATTAACAAAAAACATGCCATATTTTTGTTAATGTTGCATAAACCCATGTCAACCTTCCGCTTCAAACAGCGCTTCAAATTCTTCCCGTCCGATTTTTTCCTTCTCAAGCAATAACTGTGCACATTTATGAAGCACTTTCGCCTGGTCCTGAATGATTTCCTTTGCTTTGGCATAGCATTCATCAATGATATTCTTCACTTCTCTGTCAATCTCACCTGACACTGTCTCACTATGAGACTTCGCATGTGCCAGGTCGCGGCCGATAAATACTGCATCATCATCGTCATCATAACAAATCACGCCAATGCTGTCTGACATACCAAATCGTGTCACCATTCTGCGCGCCACCTGGGTCGCTTTTTTAATATCGCTGGATGCTCCTGTCGTAATATCCTTAAAGATAATCTCTTCCGCAATGCGTCCTCCCAGGGAAACCATAATTTCCTGAAGCATCTGTCCCCTGGTCATAAACATTTCATCCTTCTCCGGAAGAGGCATGGTGTAACCGGCAGCGCCGATTCCTGTAGGAATAATAGATACGGTGTACACAGGTCCCACATCCGGCAGCACATGGAACAAGATGGCATGACCGGCTTCATGATATGCGGTAATCCTCTTTTCCTTATCTGAAATGATACGGCTTCTCTTCTCCGCACCGATCCCCACCTTCACAAATGCCTTCTTAATATCCTCCTGGGTTACATAGCCCTTACCCTGCTTTGCCGCACGTATGGCCGCCTCATTCATAAGGTTCTCCAGATCCGCTCCGGTAAATCCTGCGGTAGTCTGTGCCACCTGGGTCAGATCCACATCCTCTGCCAGGGGCTTATTCCTGGAATGTACCTTGAGGATGTCCTCCCTGCCACCCACATCGGGCCTGCCCACTGCTACCTTTCTGTCAAAACGTCCGGGGCGCAGAATGGCCGGGTCCAGAATATCCACCCTGTTGGTAGCCGCCATAACAATGATTCCCTCATTGACACCGAAACCATCCATCTCCACCAACAGTTGATTCAATGTCTGCTCTCTTTCATCATGACCGCCGCCCATACCGGTTCCACGACGCCTTGCCACCGCATCAATCTCATCTATAAACACAATACAGGGCGAATGCCTCTTGGCTTCCGCAAACAGATCACGGACGCGGGATGCGCCCACACCCACGAACATTTCCACAAAATCAGAACCGGATATGCTGAAGAAAGGAACGCCCGCCTCCCCTGCCACTGCTTTGGCAAGCAAGGTTTTACCTGTTCCGGGAGGCCCCTCCAGCAATACGCCTTTGGGAATCCTGGCGCCCACTTTGGTATATTTCCCCGGCTCCCTCAGAAAATCTACGATTTCCTCCAGTTCTTCTTTCTCTTCTTTCAGACCTGCCACCTGCGCAAATGTCACCGGCTTGTCAAACAGGCAAAGCGTTGCCCGTGATTTGCCGAAATTCATCATCTTGTTGTTGCTGTTATTGGCATTCTGTGCATTGACCATCATAAACAAAAAGCCGCCCACCGCCAGCACAATCAGCAGTGGCACCAGGGTAGTCATCACCCAGCTCTCTCTGGGCACATCCTTCACCGAAGGATCAAATCCATAGGATCTGGCAAGCGCTTCCGCTTCCACAATATCCGTCACAAAAAGCTTCCGCTGGGTTCCGCTCTTCAATGTGACATTAAGGTATCCTGTAGGGACCTCACTGTTAGGGTTCACTACCACGCTCTCAACCCTTCCTGCCTCCACATCACTGATAAACTGCTCCCTGGTATAGTTGTCTTCCGTATTGCCGAACATTGACATAATCACTACCACACCCAGCAGCAGTACAATAAACATAATATAATTAAATCTTCCTCTATTTTGCTCCAACTTACAAGCCTCCTATTTAGAGTTCCGCCTTTTATTGTCCTCTTCACACTTCCAGTCATGCCGTCTCAGCGGCAATGCCTCTTGTATAGGCACAAATACTGGTATTACACATTTTCCACGACCCCTATATAAGGTAGATTGCGGTATTTCTGAGCATAGTCCAATCCATAACCCACCACGAATTCGTCCGGAATCTGAAAACCCGTATAATCCACATTCACATCTACCACGCGTCTCTCCGGCTTATCGAGCAGCGTACAGAGACGCAGTGACTTAGGCTCCCTGCTTCGCAATACTTCCAGCAGATAACTCAAAGTTCTGCCGCTGTCCACAATATCTTCCACCACAATAACATCCTTATCCTTCAGAGATTCATCCAAATCTTTCACAATTCTTACCACACCGCTGGATTTGGTATCACTTCCATAACTGGCCACAGACATGAAATCCAATGATACCGGCACCGATATCCGCTTTGCAAGCTCACACATAAAAAAGCTGCCGCCCTTCAGCACACAGATTAAGTGCACCTGTTTTCCTTCGTAATCCCTGCTGATCTGTTCTCCGATCGCCTGAATCCTCGCATCCACTTCCTCCTCCGACAATAGTACCCTGATACGTTCTGCCATTTTCATCCTCCGTTTTTCATAACCTACACACCTGCTGGTTACACATTCTGTAATAATTTTACCTGCAAAACATGCTTTGTATTCTCTTCCACCTTAAAATATTCACTGATGCGCCAACCCACCAGCCATAAAATATGGTTTCCTGCCGCTATCATAGGTATTTCATTGCGGAACTGCCTTGGTATTTTCTCGGTTATCATATAATCCTTCACCGATTTGTGTCTCATCCGTCCTGTTCCATCTGCAATGGTAAGAAAATCACCGGTTTTTCTGGAACGAATTACCAAGGGTTCTTCTATTTTATCATAATCAAACCATTTCGTATACTGATTTTCTGGAACTTTCTGGCCTTTCTGCCTAAAAATAAATGCAAATTCCACTTTCAATCCATTACCCAAATTGCAGACAAAGGGAAAATCCATCCCCCTCTCCCCTGACGGCACCATAACCGGCTCCCTGTCCCATAACGGAACATCCGTAACCTCTCCCCTGCGCTCTATGATCATCCTTCCATATTGCCGCCATACTACAATTCCATAAGGAAGGTGAATACTATGACTGCCTTCCTTTCTCGTCAGAGACATGGCATCCTGAATATGCACCATGGAGATATCCTTACCGCCGGGAGAGACTTTTTTCAGCAAAGTCAACAGCATACGCTTCTGTAATACCTCATGAAACCTTTGAAACAACTCCAAATCCATCACATAGCGTTTCTTTTCTTCTATCTTCTCATCATCTATCACGCATTGTCCCAATGCCTGCAACGTCTGCTGCTCCAGATAATCTTCCGTCTCCCGAAGCATACCCGCAGTCTGGCACATATGCCTTACAGCACCCTGAACAATTTCCTGCTCTGCATAAGGCAAAATGTTGTGCCGAATACGGTTCCTGCAATACGCATCCCCATTGTTGGTTTCATCCGTACACCATGCAATCCCCCGTTCCCTCAGATATGCTTCCACCTCTGCACGTTCCAGACAGAGTATGGGCCGGATAATTTTACCGGATTCTCCATTCCGCACCGGTGCTATCCCTCCAAGTCCCTTCAGACCGCTTCCGCGAAACAAATGGAACAGCATGGTCTCCGCATTGTCATTGCTGTTATGAGCCACGGCTGTCACCGCACCGCCCAACTGTTCCGCCGTCTGCCGAAATGCTTCATAACGGACCCGCCTGCCCATATCCTCCACAGAACATTTCTCTTCCAAGGCCCTCCTGTGTACATCCCCATTGGTCAGAAAAAAAGGAACCCCTTCCTGTCCGCACAACATCTCCACATATCCGGCATCCTCCTCTGCCTCGGCACGAATGCCATGATTTACATGCACTACTGCCAGGGACAACGGCACCTTTTTGGCATATTCCAGCAACAGATAAAAAAGACAGACAGAATCCGCCCCACCGGAAATACCTGCCACAATCCTGTCATGAGGTACAATCATACAATGCTCTTCTATATAGTGAAACACCTTTTTTTCCGTATATTCTCTCACACTCATGGTATTATGTTATCCTAAAATGTAAAAAAAGTCAATTCACAAGACAGTCTCGGACCTTATGCTTCCCAAACACCAATGACACCTATGGTCATATCATCCTGAATCTTCCCGCCGCAGGCACATAGTGCTATCCTAAGCAGTCTCTCAGCCATTTCCCCCGGATTCGTGCCCTGTAGTCCGGAAATAGCCCTCAGCATGGTATCCTCCTGCTCCCCCCTTTCAAATGCGTCCACAACCCCATCGGAAACCATAATCAGGAAATCCCCATCCTGAAGGGTTTTATCCACAGGTTGTACTTCTACCTTCTGAAATATACCCAGAGGCAGGCTCCCCATGACAAACTGCTCCACTTCTCCCGGCCTTTTTAAAAAAGTGACGGCACCGCCCACTTTCCGCATCTGACAACTTCCCTGATAGAGATCAATATCACAGATGTCCAGCGTAGGATGATTTCTGTCCTCCCCTATGGCATACAATGCCGTATTCACCATGTCGATGGCCGTATCCATCCCGAACCCTGCTTCCAACATTTTTTCCATCAGGTCCAACACCCTTTCGCTGTCTTTTCCGGCCGCCTCACCTGAGCCTGTCCCATCGGAAATCATTACGGTTACTCTCCCCTTTTCCGCTTCAATCACAGAATAATTGTCCCCTGAAACTGTTTCACTTTCTTTGACTGCTCTGGAAAAACCGGTCAAAACAATAAATCCTGCCTCCTCTTCAAGAACAAAACTCTGGGGCGTACTTTCAATCATATAAGGGCTGCTCACCGCAAGCTGCAATCTCCTGTCAAGAAGAACGGAAATCATATCCGTCGCCTCTTCTGCAGACACCTTCGCACCTTTCAAAGTGCTCATGGTAAGCGCCACAGCCTGCTGCCCATTTGTCCGCGGCAAATAACAGGGATTCTCTACACGGATGCCCTCTTCTGCCATCGCCTGGATCAGAAGCCGCCTCTTTTTCCCCTCCATGGGCTGATACGCAAGTACCTCACAGGCTGCTTCTGTCATTATTTTGGCCATTTCATTTAAATGCCCTCTGATAATCTGCCTGTTTTCCCACAGCCTCCTTTCCATCAAAAGTGTGCCGCGATCCTGATATTCCTGACCGAATTCCTGATCATAACTCTTGGCCAGCTCACAAAAGCTGTCCGCATAATTCAAAAGTCTGCGTCTGCACAGATCAGACACCTGTGCCGTCTGTAATTTTTTCTCCTCCTCTTTGCGTCTGATCACTCCTAATCAACACCTTTCTGTTCTATGTTCTACGGCCCAATGCCCCGCCATAATGGAGTAACTAAAATATCACTTTGGCCTGGTCATTTGCCGATAAGCTACACTATACTCGCAGCCAAAAAGGATTTTTGTCAAAAACACCACCCTGCCCCCTTAAAGTTTTGCGACAAAAAAAGCGGAAGCTTCATGCTTCCGCAAAACGGTTTCTTTCACTGTCAGTTCTCTTGTTTCAGAAGTATCTCATCTTCATACACAAGTCCCAGCTTTTCTCTGGCCATGTTCTCAATATAACCCTTTGTCTGAACTTCCTTGCCATATTCCTGAATGTCAAGCTCCCTCTGTTTCTCTGCCTCTATCTGGCTCTCCAAAAGCTGAAGCTCTTCATTTTTGGCATCAATCTTTTGCTGAAGTTCATTACTTTTTACCTGAACCATGATCATGATGATAATCACAACCACTGATACCAGGCACATGCTGAAACGATTCTGATATTTTTTGCGATACGCAACTCTACGTCTTCTTTCCATTAGGGTGTCCTTTCAGACGAAACCGGATATTTCTCTTCGCCTTTTCCTTTTTTCACATTCATTTTCAGAACCTTGATAAATAATCTGAATCGGTTTTTCGCAGCACGTCTCATCCTTCGCAACAGGCGGCCCACTCTTCCGCCAGCTCGATAAACGGTATGCCCTGCCACTCCGAAGAGGAACCCAAACGGCCTGCACAGCCACCTGATAACTTTCCCAATGATATTCAGCAACTTATTTAATATCAGGGACATATATTTTACAAACAGCGGACTTACCAATTTCTTATATGAAACCATTCCTGCAAGTGCGCCAATGACAGCAAACCATCTAAGCGTTCCGTCACTCTCATGATACATCATCAGGAAAACTTCACTCCCGCAATATATCCAAAATATCAAATCCTCCAGGGACACAAAAAAAGAGCTATGGGGAATCACTCTTCTAAATATCCTCAAAAGATCGTACACATATGTAATGAAAATTCCCATCAACAGAGAATGAAAGAGGAATTCATTTTCACTTACCATAAACTCACCGGAACAGCCTAGTCAGAAATGATTCATTTTTATGTCCTCCCCCGGCCACATCAGAATAAGTGAAGCTGTCAATCTTACCTTCTATGTCCACTTCTCCTTTTTCCAGAGTCAATCTGCTGACATGAAGATCATCCCCTTTGATCATTAACATTCCCTGTTCTGTCTCTAATAGAATTTCATGTATGTCGAAAGAAAGCACATCGTTCACACCATTGATAGCGCAGTTCCTTCGATTTGTCATTGTCATCTTGTGTGTCGCCCGCGTACTTCCGCTTAAATCCTCCATAAGCCCCTCCTTTTCTAACACAATGAATGTATTAATATATATGAAAAGCTTATGAAAAAAAGAACCTGCCAGGTTGTATTACGGCAAAACATCCCCTTATCAGATGCCTGCCATACATTACCTTCACAGGAAATAAACTTCTCAAAGAAACCCCTATAAATATCGGAAAAGCTCCTTTGCTTCATCTTTTTTGACAGATTCCTGTACATCCAGTACCTCGACTTTGACGTCCTTATTGCCGAAGGAAATGGTAATGACATCTCCCACCTTCACCTCTGCCGACGCCTTTGCCGGTCTGTCATTGATTGTCACACGCCCGCTGTCACATGCCTCATTGGCCACAGTACGGCGCTTGATCAATCTGGATACCTTCAAATACTTATCCAATCTCATAATATCAACCTCCCCGGAGACAATCCATGCCGATTATGCCCCCACACATCAAAAGCCCGACAAATGTCCATCCACATCATACATGTCAGCCGTCCTGTCCGTTATGGTACAACTGCATTATGGGATGAGCCTTTCACCGGGCTTCCTTGTGTTGAATCAGGTTATGAAAAACAATTAATTCACCATATCCTTCAAAGGCTTGCCCGGCTTAAACTTGGGAGCCTTAGAAGCCGGAATCTGCATAGGCTCCTTCGTCTGAGGATTTCTGCCTTCTCTTGCCGGCCGCTCAACTACTTCAAAAGTACCAAATCCAACCAATGAGATCTTCTCACCCTTCTTCAATTCATCAGCAACAACATCCGTGAATGCCTTTAATGCCTTCTCAGCATCCTTCTTAGAAATGCCCGCCTGTTCAGCCATAGCTGATACTAATTCTGTTTTGTTCATGTGGAACTCCTCCTACGAGTTTTCATTTTGTACATTTCGCGATGCTCTCTGAAACGTCTACATATATATATAAAGGTTTTTCAGGGGTTTGTCAAGGCATTTTCCACTAAATCCGCAAATGAATAGGATAAATCTCTCTCTGTATCATCAATTTGCACCGTATAACTTCTAGTCTCGTAATCGGTCTTTCTCAAAGTGATGACATGAACCCCTTCCGTCTTCTGGAAACTACAGGGAGAAACTCCTACATAATTGCCATCCAGATACACCTCCACATTCTCTGGTGCATCCACATACACCTTGTAATAATTCGTTGTAGTATCCACCGGTTCATCGCTTGGCAAAGGGATTTCTGCCTCTACATTTGTATCCAGCACCACATTAATCCCCGCCGACTCCTGCGCCACTCGGATATATTGCGTAACGGACTGATATCCATCCGCTCTGGCAATCAACTGGTGCAGGCCATACTCCAATGTCACAGGCAGCGAAGCATCCACCTTGGTACCATCTATATACAATTCCGCAGTTGAAGGTGTCACAGAAAACAGCACTACTCCCGACTGAGGTTCCGGTATTGTCAAATCTCCTACATCCAACTCCGTCTCTTCATCCCGTCTGATTACCACATTTTTGATACCGCCGCCACCCCTGTTTGTCACATTCACCTGATAATTCCCCTCAGGTACCGCTAATAACATATCCTCCGTAATCTGCCTTATCTGAGATTGACCAATCTCAATCCAGCCCCCTATAAAATTCTCATCATTTACCAACCGCAGATATCCATGCCCTTTTTCTACCCGAACCGTAAATATCTGATTGCCGATTCCCTGAAAACTCAACACATCCGAAGCATTTAAATCCATCAGCTCAATATTTCGGCCTTCTGATATATATTGTGTATTAGAAGTAAGCTTATAGATTTCAGAACCAATACTTATCTCGTTTCGTGCCTCATTTATCTCGTACCGCTCCACATTGGTATAGCTCCATGCCTGAGAAGACAATTGCATAGTGGTCAAATGTTTTTTAGACCTCAAAAAAGTCACATCCACGATATCGCCCTTTTTGAGCTGGCTGAAAGAAATGCCTTCGCCATATTTATCATACAGCCTCGTAGTGCCATCCATGGAAAGCGTATATTTTCGTCCCAGATCCAGATTCAGAAATGTCACTGTATTTTCCACTTCGTCCCGCCCTACCAGAATCGCCGTATCAGCCGAGTCATAGCTGTCCGGCCGAGTCACCACAAATCCCGTATCCACTCTGTCCGGTACCGGTGATTGTGTCGGCGCTGTCATCCCCGTATTGGCCGAAAAAGGATTCGCACACCCTGTCAGTGACACAGCCGCCATGACACTCCATAACACAGCCGCTATCTTCCATTCTTTTCTTGCATTTCTTTTGTCTTTTTTCTTCATACTTATTTTACCGCTTTTCTGTACATTTACCTTACTGTTCTTCATACCTGCTTTTCTCTTTATCATTCATACTATTCTTCTGAAAATGACCTGGAAAATCTTCATTTTCTGAATACTTCATCCAGAAACTTCTGCTTATCCTTCTCCTGGGCAATGACCCTCTCCAGCTTCTCCTGATTCCGCCCCGGAATCCATGCCTTACCGGAATTATAATAGAAGTTCACAATCTTCCAGAACTTCTCCGGATAGGCAAAACGATAATATAGATCAATCCAGCTATGTGCTGAGATTTGACGTTCCTTTCCATAGACCTCCAATAGTTCCGACCCCAAAGCCACCGACCAATTTCCCTTTTCCAAAAGCTTGCGCAGCAAGAGATACAGATCTCTGATTGGATTATCCCTAAGACATTTCTCGAAATTCACCAGAAACCATCCACTGTCATCCTTCAAAATATTATGATACTGATAATCCCCATGACAAAAAGCAACCATATTCTGTTCCCGGGCAGCTTCATGATTTCCTGCACCATCCTGACAATATTCCTTCCACGCCTCTGTCACTGACAATGCCCGGTCCAAAAAGAAATCAAAATGATGTAAGAGATTAATCTCAAATTCTGTCTTCTGTCCCTTCTGCTGCAGATATTTCCGCACTCTCTTCAACTCTCTATTGTGCTTGTCATACTCTTTCTCAGCCATAAATATGGCGGGAAGATTCGGTGTATCTTCCGGAAGCACCATGCTCTCATGCAATCTTGCCAAAAGCCTGACTGCCTCCCTGCATTCTTCTTTATCATAAATATTACATTCTCTGGCCGCCCGCCAGGTCTTCAGCACATAACCAGTACCATCATTGTCCCTCACAAGCAGCCCGCCCTCTTTATTGGGTATGATTGCCTCTGCCTTCACCAGCCCGGCACATGCTATTTGACTTAAAAGTCTGTTCTGAAGCTCTATCCTGTCCTGGCTTCCTGAATACTCCTTAAAAATCAAGCATCCCTGATCGGTTTCACACACAATGGCGCCCCTTCCCTTTCTGGTCCGCTGCACTTCTATTTCATACTGTCCCAATAATTCAACTGCCCTGTCATTCACTTCCGGCCCCTCCTGATTCGTTTGCATACCCGCACTGTTTTCAGTTATTGTCCATTCCGGGAACAATACCTGATTCATTCGGCTAAACTATCATATGAGAAGAATCCTGAAAGTATGTTACAAGGTTTCAGTTATCTCTGATACTTTTTTGCTTCCTCTAACAATCTTTCCTTTTCATTATACTCCGGATGGTCCAATACCAGCTCCAAAAGAACATGAAGCATTTCTCCCAACTCCTTACCGGGTTTCCATCCTGCTGCGATCAAATCAGAACCGGTGACTGCCAGACTCTTCAATGAAACACACTGTTTGCGGGCTTTCACTTCTTCATACATCTGCTTCCATTGCTCCACTTTCTCCAGCTTCTCCTCCAGCAGATAATCACTCTGGGCCAAAATATCAGCACGTTTTACCGCAAACAGTGCCGGGAACGCCTCTTCCCCCATTTTATTCAAAGCCCTGCGCATAGACCTTATATTAGGCTTGGAGCTATTTCCATAATCATGATACAATACCAGCTTACACACTTTTTGAATGGTATCATTATCAAACTTAAGACGCCGCATAATCTCTTCCGCCATTTGGGAACTCATCGCCTCATGACCATAAAAATGTGTGATACCATCCTCCCCTTTTGTCAGTGTAGCAGGCTTCCCTATATCATGAAACAACATGGTCAGCCGCAATACTTTGTCTGCTTCCACATAGGACAAAGAGTGCAGAATATGCTCTCCCACACTGTAACAATGATGAGGATGCCTTTGTTCTGTTGCCATCGCCTTGTCAAATTCCGGGAAAAACACCTTTGTTACACCGCAAAAATAAGCAATTCTAAGACAATCCGGATGTGGTGATAACAGTAACTTCACCAATTCTGTCTGAATTCGTTCCACACTGATCTTGCGCAGAGTGGGTGCAAGCTTTTTGATAGCAACCAAAGTTTTATCCTCTATGGTATACCCCAACTGAGCGGAAAAACGAATGGCACGCAGCATGCGCAGCGCATCCTCTCCAAAACGTTCCTCAGGTTCCCCCACACACCGTATCATCCTCGCCCTGATATCACTTATTCCGCCGAACAGATCTACCAGACCTTCCGCATCATTATAAGCCATGGCATTGATGGTCAAATCCCTTCGTTTTAAATCCTCTTCCAAATTCGGAGTAAAAATTACCTCTTTGGGATGCCTGCTGTCCTCATATTCCCCATCCACCCGATAGGTAGTCACCTCAAATCCCTCACCGTCCAACATCACCGTGACTGTTCCATGCTGCAGCCCCGTATCAATTGTTCTTGGGAAAAGTGACTTTACCTGCTCCGGTCTTGCCGATGTGGTAATATCCCAGTCCATGGGCAACTTGCACAGAATAGAATCCCGCACACAGCCGCCTACTGCATATGCCTCAAAACCGGCATTTGTAATGGTCTCTATTATATATTTTGCCTTTTGGGGCATTTCTATCCTGATATTCTGTTTCATGTGCCCTCCTGATTTCTTTTATATTGTTGTTACTGTCAACCGAAGCATAAGTCATCACTCCGCAAACAGTACCTTTATCACCTCTACCAAACCATCCGAATCATTGTCGGCGGTTATGTAGTCCGCGGCTGCCTTCACTTCCGGCTGTGCATTGCCCATTGCCACTCCCACACCCGCACATTTTATCATGGACAAATCATTGAATCCATCACCACAGCATACCGTATCCTCTAACCCCATGCCAATCATTTCCAACATCCTGCCCAGGGAAGTCGCCTTATCTACATTTTTGGGCATAACCTCTATGAAATATGGGTCGGAGCGATATATACTGGCCACATGTCCATATTGTTCCTGTAATTGCTTTTCCAGCACCGCCGCACGTTCCGGTTCCGCAGTCATCAGACACTTATATACATCAAAATCCACGAAGTCAATAAAATTCTCCACCATACGCACTGACATTCCATTCATATGTGCCTCCATGGTAATATATCGATCCGGCACAAACGCAGAAATCGCCTCATTATCCAAATGTGTTGCCAGGCCACATTCCGACTCCCTGGCAAAATGATATAACTCTGGCAACAGGTCAGACGGCAAAGTTCTCTGATAAATAATCGCCCCGGTACGACAGTCCACAATGCGAGCGCCGTTAAAAGACAACAGATACCCACCATATTTCTCCAATTCCAGTTCCAGCTCATAAGGACGCATCCCCGGTGTTGGACGTCCGGAAGCCAGAATTACTTTATGCCCTCTTTTTAATATACCCTGAATCGCTTCCTTTGTGGCAGCGCTGATTTTCTTTTGAGAATTTAACAGCGTACCATCCATATCCATCACCAGTACCTTTGTATCCATAAACGCCTCCCTGCTACCAGTCCGGAAGAATGCCCGCACAAAGCGGACTTGCTCAATTGGCATTCTTCCAGGAAATGACTTAGATTTTCTTAATCAGTGTACTTTACCGACTTGGAAAATCTTCATTTTCTTCACACTTACGCATATAGAAAAGCGGTGAGAAACCCCCACCGCCATCCTTTTTCAATTACTTCTATACACCTCAGTTATTAGACGAGCCCCTGTCTCCTGATGCACCTTCATTTTCCGACGATCCATCGTCTCCTGATGCGCCTTCATTTTCCGACGATCCATCGTCTCCTGATGCGCCTTCATTTTCCGATGAATTCTCGTCTCCTGATGTGCCCTCATTTTCCGCTTCCACCTTCAGATAGGCCAAATTCCCCTTGGGGTCCTCAACCTCTATGCTTGCAACCATGTCCTCCAGGTAATCACTCAACTTATCACTCAACAATATATTCCGAATCTGTAAGATCCACTCTTCCTGATTGGGAGCTATATAATACATTACATACGTATACATATCCCCTTCCGGACTGACCACTGTCGTATCACCGGCCTTACGTTCACTATCCGTCAACCAGCTTCTCAATTCCTCCGGCAGCGCACTGGGCGTAACACCTTCCAACAACCCGCCTTCTGCTGCGGAAACATCCGGATCCATATACTTATCACAGATCTCCCCAAAGCTTTCTTCCGTAGCCTCACCGCTCTTCCACTCGTCCAAAATTTCCTGACCGTTTCCGTCCGCTGTCACTACCGCACGAACATCCGCAGTAAGCGTCTGATCCAGATAACGATCCTCAAATCCTACCACATAATAACGATGATTGGTGGTATCTTCTATCACAGTAGTGTCACCGGCTTTTCTTTCTTCATCAAATAACCAACTGCTCACAGAATAAGAAGTGGAATTCGCCGTTGTTCTCTTAACATTTGTCATACTCTCACCGGTTGTCTTAATGCTTCTTTCCGCCTTCTCCGCCTCTGCTTTCGCAATTTCCATAGCCGCTGCAATCTCAGCTTCTGAAGGCTGATAAACTGCCTCCTCACCGCTGCTGCCATCCTCACCAGCCTCAGCGCTATCACCCTCAGCAGGTTCTACCGGGTCAGCAAGCTCAGTAGGTTCCGTAGGCAGTTCTGCATCCACCTGCAAAATATAATAATCAACAGAGTCATAACTTGCCTTATTTTCTTCATAATAAGCCTGAATCTCATCCTGAGAAGGCGTCAGACTCTCAGCAATTTCATCCGTATAAGCAGCCACATATAAGGACTCTTCCAGAAAAGGCTTCACCCTTGACTGTGTTGCATACACCCCATACATTCTCTGAAAATATTCTTTGGCAGTGGTACCGGCTTCGGCAGCGGCCTCATTCACAGCTTCCATATACTCATTATACTCTTCCGTGGTGTCATAGACAAAACCTGCCGCTTTTGCCTCCTTTGCCAGACCCTTATTCCGGGCAATATGATTCACTGTCAACTGGTCGAAGTAATCCTTCCATGTAAGCGTTTCGGAATACATCTGTTTTGACAGGTCCCCGCTGAGATCCACGCCGAAATAATACAGCATATAGTAATTTTCAGCAATGTAATTATTACTTGCCATATTGTAATAATAGTCATATTCTACCTTGGAGATTTTCTCCCCGCCCACCTTGATGTATGTCCCATTCACCGTAAGCCAGGTGCGGATGGGGAAAGATGCCACAAGACACGCCAGCACTGCCACCAATACAATCCCTCCGATAGTGCTGATACGCTTGTCCCTCTGCTCCTTTTCCCTCTGTTCCTTCCTTCTCTGCATTTTCAGATCATATTTCGTGACTACCTTTTCAGACTGCTGCTCCGTATCCTGTATTTCCTTGTTAGATTTAGACATAATGATATTTTCTCCATTCCCGTTCTGCAACCATTATCCCAACGCCATAGCCCTGAAGAATCATTTTCGACTAAAACTCCTCCTGCTGATTGATATGCAATGGCGTCAGGACAATAGGTATTGTATTTATTCCGGTTCCACAATGCGCCTTTAGACGCTAACTGCACCGGCATGTGAAATCATTCTACAATATTTCCCGGAAAATGTGAAGTTATTTCACATATTTTTCAAGTTTTTCCACAATATTTTTCATACAGCCCGGCTCAAAGGGACTCATAAGCCCTACTTCTTTGACCATATTGGTGAAGAAATCACTGGCGGAAAGTCTGCACAGCTTCAGATAGCTTTCCCATGCTCCCTTGAAATCCGCATCCATTTTTGCCTTATACTGTAATGCACATGTCTGTGCCAGACAATAATCAATATAGTAGAACGGACTATTGTAGATATGCTGCTGTCTCTGCCATATACCGCCTTTTCCGAAGAATTCGTCATCGCCGTAATCCTGATGAGGCCTGTATTCCTTTTCCAGTTTCAGCCATGCCGCATGTCTCTCTGCAGGTGTCATGTCAGGATTCTCATAAACAATATGCTGGAATTCATCTACCATACAGCCGTAAGGGATAAATGCCGCAGAATCCTCCAAGTGCATTTCTATATAGTCCTCCGCCCTGTCACCGAAGAACAGGGGCATCCACTCCTGCGTGAAAAATTCCATGGACATGGAATGAATCTCCGCTGTCTCCATGGTAATCTCAGAATGCTCCCTGATAGGATCACTGCCCGACAGATAACCCTGGAACGCATGTCCGCACTCATGGGTGATCACATCCACATCTCCGCTGGTGCCGTTAAAATTAGCAAACACAAAGGGAGCGTGGTACACAGGCATATACGTCATATAGCCGCCTGCCCGCTTCGTTTTACGTCCAAGCACATCAAACAGCTCATTCTCCATCATAAAATCATAGAATTCTTTGGTTTCCGGCGAAAGCTCGCTGTACATTTTCTGACCTGCTGCCAGAATCTCATCAGGTGTACCGAAAGGCGCCGGATTGCCGTCCTTAAAATAAACGGAACCGTCAATATAGCTCAGCTTTTCCAATCCAAGTCTCTGCCTTCTGCGGTCATGAAGCTTCTCCGCAAAGGGAACCAGATATTCTTTTACCTGATTGCGGAACGCTTCCACCTCCTTCTTGCCATAACAGTTGCGCCTCATCTTATAATAACCCAGCTCAACGAAATTCTCATACCCCATGGCACGCGCCTGTGCTGTACGGTTCTTCACTAATTTATCATAGATTTCATCCAGCTTATCTGCATTCGCCTGGAAAAATTCACTCTGTTTCTTCCATGCTGCCTCTCTCACATTCCTGTCCGGGTTCACCAGATAAGGACGCATCAAGGACAAATTCAGCTCCTTGCCGTCAAACATAATCTTAGCGCCCGCAATCAGCTTATTATACTCTGTGGTCAAAGCATTGGCCTCCTGCATCAGAGGAATCAGCTTCTCATCCATGGACTTCTGGGCAAGCTCCATGTTCTTGAAGGCCACAGGCCCGATCTTCTCCTCCAGATAAGCCCTGTAGGGAGAAGCATACAGCTTCTTCTCGTATTCCAAAAGCAGATTATGGTAGATAGGTCTCTTCTCATTATAATACTCATGCTCTTTGCTGTAAAATTCATCTGTGGTATCCACATCATAACGAATATGCGCTATGGTCATCTGGGTGTCCACTTTGTCAGTCAGCTCATAATATTTTTGATGAACCTGAAACTGTTCCTCACCGCTCTCTGCCTTGTCAAATTCTTCCATCAAGGCTCTCATCTCTTTTTCAACCTGTTCAAAATCCACACGAGTGTATGGCATATCCTTAAATTTCATGCACTTGCCCTCTTTTCTGTTTTTTTCGTACCAATCCTGTACAACCGACCGTTTCATGCCATAAATTAAGGCCATTTTGTATCTTATACACAGCCCACATGGTATGAAATGACCATCCAACCATTTTATGCCCTGAATAA
Organism: uncultured bacterium; assembly: GCA_947175015.1. Taxonomy (GTDB): domain Bacteria; phylum Bacillota; class Clostridia; order Lachnospirales; family Lachnospiraceae; genus Acetatifactor. The sequence continues at coordinate 15,856 of CAMWLE010000019.1, read as the reverse complement.
GGTCATATAGTACCATGATTGATACAATGTCATTCTGTTTAAACATTATATAATATTTTTTATGTTGATACAAGCATTTATTACAAACATATCGCGGTTTATCTAACAGTTCAGCAGCCATTCATAAATTTCCGGAATGTACATTTTCACCAACAACCGGGTAATATTGCCGGCAGCTTATTTCCTGTCATTTCATAGCCGGATAGTGCTTGCGCTTTAAAAAATATTGTGATAGAGTAATATATGTAATGCAAATTTCAAACGAGGTGGAGGAAAAAGAAAGCAAATGTTTGAAGATCTAAAAAAGAAATCATTTAAAAAATCCCTATGGGCATCCATTTTCCTGATTATCGCAGGATTGGCCCTGGCAGGCTGGGATGCTGTGAATTTCTGGTATGCTGTTACAGGTTACGCAAATTTTGAAGAACTGACACCGGACCAGATCCGCAATCAATTGGTAGATGTGGAACTGACTTTCAACTTTGGCTGTTACTTGGAGGAATATGAGTATAACTCTGAGACCCGCTACAAGAAAACCACGCATCTGTACTACATTATCTCAACCGGAGATGAATATGCTACCGATTACCGCTATATGACCCTGAAGGTTCCCCCCAGCTATGAGAAGAAGCTGGAAGCCATGGCGGAAAACACTTATAACCAAATGCTGTCAGATCCCATTTCCATATGTGGTAAAATCAAAAAATTAAGCAGCGAAGATTATTCCTACTTTAAATCATATTTTACAGAAGATGGCGGCTGGACCGAGCAGGAATTTGAAGAAGCAACACTGCCGTACTATATTGACCTGTATGGCAGCAAAGCCAGCATGAACAGTGTATTCATAATCTTCTTTGCAGGCGGTATTCTGATGCTGGCAGCCGGAATCTTCAGGATTGTCAAAGGTGCAGGCGGCGGATATCTGAAGAAACTGCATCAGGACATTGCAAATGCCGGATATACGGAGACCACTATTGAATCCGATTACGCCAGTGCCGAATCCTTTGATAAAAAAGGCGAAACGAAAATGGGACGTCTCATGACTTATTATACAACAGGAGCTGAGACAAGAGCATTACCCAACAGCAAAATCATGTGGACTTACCAGAGCACCATTACCCATCGCACAAACGGCATCAAGACCGGTACTACATATAATGTAATCCTCTTTTTAGACGGTTATAAAAAAGAAATTACCCTGTCGGTTCCCGATGAAGCAACCGCACAGAAAATGCTGCAAAAGATGGGCAGTATCTTCCCCTGGGTTGTGGTGGGATATTCCGATGAGCTGAAGAAACTCTTTAACAAGAATCGGGATCAGTTCCTGCAGCTACGCTATAACACTTGCGAGCATGTTGCCATTGAACCGGATATGTATGGCAGAACACCTATTAATCCAGGAAATTTCTAACAGCCGCTTTCGGTTGTCCTTTCTATATGGGTCTTCCATCAGAACTATGGCAGAACCCAGAAACCCTGTAAAATGAACTAACATAAGAGACTGCTGCATTTCACACAACGAAATACAGCAGTCTCTCTTTTTTTCATCTGACAATTTAGATTTTCTTTACACTTCCACAAATGTAGTGTCATATGCCGCAATGACCACGGTCTTTTCACCCTGCTCGGTCGGTATGGCAGTGGTCTGCTCTTTATCGCTGTTATTGATAATGACCAACCTTCTGCTCTCCGGATAATAAGCACATTCTGTATAGAGATTATCCGTCATATATAAACCGCTTAACCCTTCTCCGCCCGCATAGCGAATCAACTGATAAAGCATACGGGTATTCTCCAGATTAACCTGGAACGATGCCAGATAGATGCCTTTGCCCTTTCCAAATTCATTGATACTTACCAAAGGCTTATCCCCTTCTGCCATCAGCACCTTTGCCTTGCCGTCCGTCAGATAGAGATGCTCTTTGGATGCCACACTTGCGCCTGCCGGCAGAATACCTTCTGCATCCTCTGCCGTAAAGGTCCATTTTCCATGACATACTCTCGCTCCGGTATCCTTATCAATGCCCAACACATGCGCCATACGGAAATAATTATCATATCCCTCCACGGCGGAAGGTTCATTGACACCGATGAAAGTGCCGCCCTCATATACCCACTTAGTCAAAAGGGTCACAACCTCTTCATCCTTCCAGTTCTCACCGCCGCTCCAGGCACTTCCCGCATAACCCGCATTAATGACCACATCTACATCAGCAAGAGCGCCGGCCTTCACATCCTCAAAGGAAATGAATCGAACATCCACCGGCAATCCTGACAATGCCTCGTTCATATGAATCAAATCGTGCATATAGGTCTCATGAAAATGCCCTGACAATGTCCAGGAACGAAGTGCGCCCCAACTATGAAGCACAGCCACTTTCGTCCGAATGGTATAGGGCTTGCCCGCATCATGGAAAGAGGAAATCAAACGGAATTCATCGGATACCTTCTCAATGTAATCACAGAAATCCGGGAAATCTTCCACCAAATGCAGATATCCCCCCAGACCGATCCTGTCAATTTTCGCCCGAAGCAATGCCCTTCTGACACTATTCCAATATTTCTTGGCGTCCAGAGTAGGATCGCCGCCCTCCGCAAAGGTAGGTGCGCCGCCCAATCCCACAGGGAAAAGGTAAGGGTGCAGACGGAGCTCATGGGTGGGAACATCCACGCCTGCGCAAAGTCTTGCCTCGTAGCCGGAGAATACACATTTAATCAGGCCGTCAAAGCCAAACTCCTGAAACCTTCCGTTATAAGGCTCTACTCCAACCCAACTGTCATCATAGAACACATATGCCTTCTTACCATACTCATGCACCATATCAATGAGTTTCTTGCCAAATGAAATGACAAAATCATTTACAAAGGCCATCCAGTCAGCTTTCCTCTGGGTTCCCGGCATATGGGTCACATGAAGTTGTCCTTTGTTGATAAAATCCTCCGCTGTCATGGCATAACCATATTTTTTCTCAAATTCATCCAATGCCAAAGCACTGACCGTATAATCATAGGAACCCCAATCCGAGAACAATTGACGGTTTCTCTCACTGCTGCCCCAAATCCATACAAAATTATAGAACATGGAAGTAAAACGAACCACTGTGGTATCAGGATGTGTCTCACACCAATTCTTCATCCACCCCAGCATATACTCCTGTGTCTCCGGATACCTGGGATCAATCTGCATCAGATGCTCCTTGTCCCAGTTATTTGTGGTATGATTGTACATGGAGATTTCTTCCCAGATACGATATGCCAGGAAGCTCACCGTATACTTATGGAAAGGCACAATGCCCTTTACCGTAACCGTACCGGCCTCTTTGTCGTAGTTCCACTTGGAAGAATCCACCTTTTCATTGACGGTTCTGTCATAGACCTCCCAATACCGGAAAGCCGCTTCCGTGTCATTCACCGTAAACTGCTCTTCAAAAAAACTCTCCATTAAATCAATGGTAACTTCATCACCTTCTGCCACCTTTGCCGGCGTGCAGAGAAAAGTCTGCTGCAGCTTATCCAGATTCTTCTTCGCCCACTCATTATGGTCACGAATAATACAAATCGTGGAGTAAATGCCATAACCGGCATGTACAATCTCATCCGACAGCACCGTACCGTCACTGTCCCTGATCACATCAGCCCCCCACTTCTCAGCCATTTTCAATGTCAGCTTCTCATACCCGGACTCTCCGGGAAGCGTAAAACCACCTTTTGCTTTCGACATTTTCGTCCTCCTGTTCTTGACTAATCATCTGTTTCACAGATGTTTGCCTCATTCAATTTTCTATATCATACTTTGTATTACATATTCGCCGCTTCACATTTATCGCACCATGTCTGCTGCTTCATTCTTGCAGCCTCACGTTTATGTACTGTGTTTGCCACTTCATTGCCCAAATCGGCTGATTACCTGTATTTTATCAATAATGTGCCGGTTAAACGTTTCCAATTCTTCCGCCAAAACCCACAGTTCCTGATGATACCCGGCCCCCACCGTATGAATTTCACACTGTTGAAAATAAGTGTCATCAATCTCAAATTTTGTCACATAACCTTTATGGTCATCATTATACTTTACATTCCACTGTGACGCAATCTCCTCTGCGTATTTTTGATTTAAGACAGGGTAAAAAATCGGCTGTTCCGGTAATCTTGGCGGAAACTTCAGATAACCGCTTTCTTTGATCAATTCCAACTCTTTTGAGCCGACCGGCCTGTATAATACCATATTGATACTCCCTTACAATTCTTCTCACACTTCCTAACATGCCGCCAAGAGGGGGCGTGCCCATCTCTTTGGGCGGCACAAACAATTGATGAACTTGGTGCAAGTCCGGAAAAACGCCTGCCCAAAGCGAACTTGTTCGCTTGGCGCTCTTCCGTGTGTAAAAGGTCTGCTGTGCAGAACTTTTACACACTTCACACCTTCATCTTACGGCAAAGCTCCACAGCTTCTCCACGCGTGAGTACCTTTTCAAGCGCCGCACTGCCGTCAGACTCCACCAAGCCTATATAACATGCCGCCCTAATATATGGCCTGGCAAATTCCCTGCACTTTCCGTCATAGGCACAAGGCTTCTCCCACACATCACCGGGAATCGTTCTGCGGCTCTTATATCCGTTGACAGCAAATACCAGAAATTCCTCCAAAGTCACATTCCGCAGCGGGAAAAACTTCTGATCCTCTACCAGTCCTTTATCGATCATACCATTTTGATAAGCACACTCCACACATCCCGCATACCACTCATGCCCTACCACATCCGTGAACATGTCATTATACACATTGGTGGGGAAAAATCTTGCTGTCTTAATGATCATATCCAGAGCCGACACTCTATCCACCGGTTCCTCAAGCCTGTCTACCTCCGCCAAAAGCAAAGCGCCCTCCGCCGGATTCGCCACTTTCTCAAATATTTTCGGCTTCACCGGAGATACAATACACGCCTCCGGCTCCCATGCCCCGAATCCCCCCGTCACACATTCCGCAAGGAAACGATACGCAGGCTCCTGACGGCCGCCGCATACTCTGACAATTTCCTGCGCCACAAGCCCTGCCATATAATAAGCGCCATAATCATTACTATGGGTGTAGTCTCCCGGAAAGAAATAGGATTTAGATGCCTCCAGCCCCCTCTCCACAATAAAATCCATGCTGCGCTTATGAAGATCCACTACCGGCACATTCTCTTCTTCACCGATTTCCAGGCAGACCTGAGCATATTCTGCCAGCAAATCATTATAACTCCCGTCATTTCCCTTCCAGGTATTCCTTGCAATGGGCGTCACTATCAGCGGATAAACGCCTCTCTCCCTGCACTCCTTCAAATAGCGCAGCAGATTGTTTCGATAGCCCCCCTGCGCTTTTAACGCCTCCAGCTTCTGGTCGTTATGCCCAAACTGGAAAAAGCAGAAATCTCCGGCTTTGACATATTGTGCAAGAATGTCATAATGCCCTTCCTTCCGAAAGCTGGACGTAGTCAAGCCGGAATGGGCATGATTGGACACTGCCAGTTTCTCTGTGAGATACCCGGAAATCATCTGCCCCCATCCCGAATAACTGGTCCCAGGAGCATAAGGATAATCCGCACTCTGATCTGTCACAGTGGAATCACCTGCAATATAGAGAGTTGGGCAGGTTGCTTCTTCCACAATAATCTCACTGAATTTCGGCTGATCCGCTACAATGGTAATATCCAGAGACTTATCCTCAAAACGCTTTGTATGCCCTCTGGGTATGATGTCACACACATTTACCATCATTGTATGACGAAATACCATTTCGCCTTGTGCAGGCAAAGCATCCCCCATAGCAATATCCCCCCGATAGCCTAATCGTCTGCGACCAGTGAATATCAGCACATCTTTCATAGGTTTCCTGGTGTGTATCACCACAGTTACCTTATAATTTCCCTCACGGGGCACATCAATCTTGAAGGAGAGCGGTATCCTTCGATGCTCCCCCTCAAACGCCTCCCCGGTCACCTTTTCCAGTCGGCCAATCTCCTGCAGCGAATCCAGGAAACAGCCCGTACTATCCTCTTCAATAAATGACAACTCCGCATCCCGATACCAGTACACCGTATCAAACGCAGAATTCAGCTCCGGTATCTTCAACAATTCCTGCTCCCGTCTGTTATGCTCCGTCACAAATCCATACCCTTTTCCGGGCCGATACAAGTCTTTGGCCGCAACACCAATCACATTGGCTGTGCCGGAATCCTGCCCAAACAGGAATTTTCTGTAAAACATTAAAGCGCACCATCCTTTTCTATCTTCTCAGACATCAATAATGTGGAGAAGAATGCCAATACAAGTCCCTGGCCCCAGCCCTGAATCCAATCTCTGGAAATCCCTCTGTAGCCTTCCTTATCATTCATCACAGCCGTTCCCGCAGACACATTCATCACCTTGCCATCCTCGCTGACATTGGCAAGCAGTCCTTTGATCGCCTTGTTTATGTATTTGGAATGCAGCGGATTGCCCCTGTGAAGCATTGCTGCCGCAATTCCTGCGGATGCGGAAATCTCCTCATAAGATTCCGGATCATCCAACACAGTCCTCCACAAACCATTCTCCGTCTGCATGGTCTTCAGCGCTGCCAACTGCTCATTCAGAGAACCTGCCACATCCATGTATTTGGGATAGAGATAGCATTTCGGCAGCTCATTGCCCACCTGAGACATGGTATAAGCTGCCCAGGCATTTGCACGCCCCCAGTAGATGCCGGACATATGATTACCCGCAATATTGTCATATCCATGATAATAAAGTCCGCTGCTGGGATTCTGCAGATATTTGATATGCCAATAATATTGATTCAGCGCATCATTGATCATATCCTCATTCTTCTCCATAACACCCACGCGAAGCAGAAGATATGCCGCCATGAACAAAGTATCGCACCATACCTGCTCCGGGAAATCATTCTTCGCAGACACCGTGTGCTGCAATACCCTGTCGCCGAAACGGAGCGCATCCTTATTGATATATGCCATCTTGCTCATCAGGATATCATAATATTTCTTATCATTGGTCGCCTGATACAAAGTCACCATACAATGTCCCATAGCACAGGCATTCACAGTCCATACCTTAGGCAGTCCCAAATCGATCAGCTCATCCACCCTCTCCTTCAGCAGATCCAGATACTCTGTCTTCTGGGTCTTCACATAGGCATCGCTGATCCCATAATAAGCCACCCCGCAAGGCCAGTCCCAAGTCAAATCCATATTCATGGTCTTTCTTACGATTTTGTCAATTACTTGTTCCACCTGCTGCTTGTCATACTCCAGCTGTAACATAATTCCCTCCGTTCTGCCTTAAGGCACAAAATGTTATTTATGTTCCTATTCTCTATTTTATTCTACAGAACAATTTAAAGCAATCACTTTTTCTTATTTCATAAATAAACTTTATGCGTTATTCACAAGGTCATTAAGTACAAAGAATGGTAATAAAAAGAAATTATCTTTGTTCAAACTGCTTTTTATTAAAATAGCTCATATTAATGCGTAAAAATAAGGCAATAGTATAATCTTGCAAAACAACACTATAATCAACAATATCCCTATTTTCAAAAGTCTGTTAGAACAAAATAAATCAATTATGCAATCAAAAATAGCACTTGAATATAATATAATAATATGTTACGATTGTTAAGTCAATCAATGAAAATAAACAAAACAGAAACGAGGAATATTATGGAAAAGACAACAATCCGTCAAAAATACGGCAAAACTTATCACATGCCCCCGGAGATTACCTATGACTGGGTGAAAAAAGAATCTATCGAAAAACCTCCCATCTGGTGCAGTGTGGACTTACGGGACGGCAATCAGGCATTGATAGATCCCATGCCCCTGGAGGATAAACTGGAATTCTTCCGCCTTCTGGTGGAAATCGGTTTTAAAGAAATAGAAGTAGGATTTCCCGCCTCTTCCGATACGGAATATAATTTTATCCGCGCCCTGATTGAGCGGAATATGATACCGGAAGATGTAACCATTCAGGTACTTACCCAGGCCAGGGAACATATTATCCGCAAGACCTTTGAAGCAGTAAAAGGCGCCCCCCATGCGGTGGTACATCTCTACAACTCCACATCTGTAGAACAGCGGGAACAGGTATTTAAGAAGGACAAAGACGCCATCAAACAGCTCGCCGTGGACGGTGCACTGCTATTAAAACAGATGGCGGATGAGACGGAAGGGAACTTTACCTTTGAGTACAGTCCGGAAAGCTTTTCTCAGACAGAACCCGAATATGCTCTGGAAGTCTGCAATGCAGTTCTGGATGTATGGCAGCCCGATGCTGACCACAAGGCTATTATCAACCTGCCGTCTACGGTTCAGGTAGCTATGCCCCATGTATTCGCCTGCCAGATAGAGTATATGCACAAACATTTAAAATATCGTGAAAATGTAGTTCTCAGCGTACATCCCCACAATGACCGGGGCTGTGGTGTCAGTGATGCAGAGTTCGGCATCCTGGCAGGTGCCGACAGAGTGGAAGGCACCCTGTTCGGCAATGGAGAACGCACCGGCAATGTAGATATTGTTACGGTTGCACTGAATATGATGTGCCATGGCGTGGACAGCGGACTGGATTTCTCCCATATTATGAAAATACGTCAGGATTATGAACGTTTTACCGGTATGAAAGTACATGAAAGGGTTCCCTATGCAGGAGATTTGGTATTCACTGCCTTTTCCGGCTCCCATCAGGATGCCATCAGCAAGGGCATGACATGGCGAAATGAGGGGAAGAGCGGTACTCGCTGGGATGTGCCCTACCTGCCCATTGATCCGGAAGATGTGGGGCGGGAATATGAATCCGATGTGATACGCATCAACAGTGTATCCGGCAAGGGAGGTGTGGCCTTCGTTCTGAAACAGCAGTTCGGTTTCTCACTGCCCACGGCCATGCGGGAAGAAGTGGGGTATCTGGTAAAAGGTGTCTCTGACAGAAGACATCAGGAACTCCATCCATCAGAAATCTTTGCTATTTTTGAAGAAAACTACATTACCCCTCGAAAGGTGTTCGATATTCCGGAATGTCATTTCAAGCAGGAGAAAGGGATTCAGGCAGAAGTGACCATAGCGCAAAACGGTGAAAAACGAGTGATCAAAGCCGGTGGAAACGGACGACTGGACGCAGTCAGCAATGCCATTAAGACATTGTTCGGCATCAGCTATCAGTTGGCTGTCTATGAAGAACACGCTATTTCCAAGGGTTCCAGCTCCAGGGCAGCCGCTTATGTGGCAGTGATCTGTGACGGCAGATATTACTGGGGTGTGGGTGTGGATGAAGACATCATCAAAGCATCCATTGCCGCGCTGACTTCTGCTACCAACAAACTTGCCGCAGAACAGCATATCACCGTGGGAAGGGAAGAGCGCATCGTTGAAATCATCAGCTTTATCAAGAATGATTATGAGAATGTAACCCTGGATACTCTGTCGGAGACATTCCATCTTTCTACCCCCTACCTTTCCAAATATATCAGAGAAAAAGCAGGCATGACCTTCCAGGAATTAGTACGGAAAGAACGTATGAAAAAAGCACGCGCCCTGCTGCGGGAAACTAACCAGACTATAGAGACAGTAGCCGCCGAAGTCGGCTATGAAAATGTGGAACATTTTAACCGCCTGTTCAAGAAAAATTACGGCATCACCCCGGTGCAGTACCGTAAGCAGGAATCCAATTAAACTCCCATGCAGTTGACTGTTCTGCCATGCCTAAAAGTCAGAGACTTTCGTTGGTGCGCATCGGTTACCGGCCACAGAGTGAATCGTAACACGGATGCCTTTGCAGTAAAGGTAATTTCACAATAATATCTTGCAATTTCAAGAAACTATGTGTAAAATTTGTGTATATTATTTTTTATAAACGAAAAATAACGGAGGTAAATGGGAGAACAAACGGTTCCCAGCAAAAAAATGAAAAAAATACGTACTAAAATAATGCTGCTGGTTATTCTTGCAACCTTGGAGGTCTCAGTGGTGTGCTGTATCTTAGGCATGTTTATCACCCGGAATTCCACCTTGGATGCAATTGAACAGAATTTGTCGGAGACAACAGAGCTTGCCGCCGTAGCGGCACAAAACATGATCTCCACTTACACATTAACCATTTCGGAAATTGCAACAAACGCCATCCTGATGGATCCGGAATTGACCCTGGCCGAAAAACAGGCTTTTCTGATGACAAAGGTAACATCCTATTATATGCGCTCTGCCGGAATAGCGGATACAAACGGGTACGATGCCATCCATGACAGGGATCTCGCTAAAGAGCCTTTCTTCCAGGCTGCCATGAGCGGGAAAAGTTATATCTCCACCCCTTACATAGACGGTGATGATATGTACCTGATTGTTGCCGCTCCTGTAATACAACATGGCACAATATTAAGTGTCATATACTTCCAATGCGACACCTCCATCCTGAGTTCCATTGTAGAACACATACAGATTGGTGAGGAGGGGGAAGCCTATATTCTGGATAAAGAAGGTACCACCATAGCCCATGGAGATATACAGACTGTGCTGAACCGGGAAAATATCATCCGGCTTGCAGCAGAGAACCCCCGGAACAAAGATTACAATACCCTGGCAGCCATTGAAAGCAAAATGGTAGCAGGAGAAACCGGTGTTGAGCAATTCCGCTACGAAATGGACAATTCCAACAATATCCAGGGTTATACCCCTATTCCGGGTACCGATGGCTGGAGCATCGCCGTCACCATTGACATGGATGAGTTCATGCAATATGCCTACACAGGATGTACCATACAAATTATCATCTGTGTGGTACTTTGCGCCATTATCATATTGATCTCCACCATCATAGTCAACTATGATCTGGCAGGCCCTGTCATGAAATGCACAAAACGTCTCCAGGCACTGTCAGCAGGCGACCTGCACAGTCCTGTACCGGAAGTGAAAAGTAAAGATGAAATCCATACCCTGTCAGAGTCAACGGCGAACCTGGTTAAGAACTTTAAACTGATCGTAGATGAAATTGGTGCTGTCTTAAACAGCATAGCCAACGGCAATCTGACCAGGGACAGTGCAAGCAAACATTACCCCGGCGATTTTAAAGTTTTACATGATTATCTGCAAGTCATTGATAACAAATTGAATCATACGATGAGCGGAATCGTCAACTCCGCAGCCTTGGTTTCAGGAAGCGCGGCGCAGATGGCTTCCTCCAGCTCCACCCTGTCCCAAGGCGCCATATCCCAGTCCAGTGCTGTAGAAGAGCTTTCTTCCTCCATTGAAGACATTGGACGGGATGCCAGAACCACAGCCCAGCTTACCAACCAGGCTAAAACTTCTGTCAACCAGGCAGGCGCCAGACTGCAGGAAAGCAGCCAGCAGATACAGGCACTGAATGAAGCAATGGCCTTGATCACCACCTCATCAAACGAAATCCGCCGTATCATAGATACCATTGAGGACATCGCCCTGCAGACCAATATCCTGGCGCTGAATGCTTCCGTGGAAGCAGTAAGGGCAGGAACCGCCGGAAAAGGATTCTCGGTTGTAGCCGGAGAAATACGGGAACTGGCCAATAAATCCGATCTGGCAGCCAAAGCCACAATAGAATTGATTCAAAATTCCATTATAGCTGTCAACAACGGCAGCCAGGCGGTAGAACAAGTGACGGATTCTGTCACCCATGTAGAAACTGTCACCGCAGAGGCAGTAGAACAAATGACGGTTGTAGCGGAGGCCATTGAACGCCAGACCATTGCCATGGAACAGGTCGTGCTTGGCATCAACCAGATTTCAAATGTAGTGCAATCCAACTCAGCATCGGCAGAGGAAAGCGCCGCCGCCAGTGAGGAATTGTTTGCCCAGGCGGATATACTCAAACATCTGGTGGGCAGCTTTACCCTGCGGAGAAAAAAATGAAACTACCCGCAGCAAGCTGCGGAGAATTAAACCCTATTTTTTATTAACTATCCGCAATAAATAGCCATATTCTTATGGAACAGAGACGGGGCCTTCGGGAAATATCAAATTTCAACCTTTTTAGCCCCTGACAGAAATATTCCCACAGAAATCAGTATGCCTTGAACATTACTTTTTTCCTGTGGGAATATTTTTTTAATTCGTTATAATAATCGCCTTTTGTCTTTTTTGCGGTAAATATACGCCCCCTTCTAATGAAGATTTATGCAATTGTCAAGATCTCTGAAAATCCCGTAACCTCAAAAATCTCCATGATGGTATCATTCACATTTGTAACCGTCATATGTCCCTGTTTGTTCATGGTTTTCTGCGCTCCCAACAAAACCCGCAGACCTGCGGATGACAAATACTCCAGTTTCGCCATATCAATGATCAGCTCTTCGACGTCATCCAAATGATTTTTCAATACTGCCTCCAATTCAGGCGCCGTACTTGTATCCATTCTGCCTTCCAGCGCCAGAGTTAACTTTCTTCCGTTTAATGTCTTTGTAATTTTCATAGCAACCTCCTTGCATACTTCAAAATTGTTTCTTAATCTTCAAAATATTCTGTCCCTTCTGATACTCATAGGATATTTCATCCATACTCTTCTTTACCATATAAATACCCAAACCGCCAATCTGTCTCTCTTCTGCAGAAAGTGAGATATCCGGATCTGCACTGGTCAAAGGATCATAGGGTGCGCCATTATCAATAAAAGTAATAATCACAGCCAAAGGTTCCTCCGTCACCTCCACCCTCACCGTGGCTTCCCCCACCTCCGGATGATAAGCATAATACGCAATATTGCTGAAAAGCTCATCGATCGCAACATCTATCTGCATCTGGGCCTTCATGGGGCAATTCAGCATCTCCAACTGTTCATCCACAAATTCTGTGACCGCTTGAATATTTTCAATGACCGCTTTTACCGTTAATTCTCTCATTTTTGTATCCCCCTGCCCGTTTCATTCATCTCCAAAGGCATTCCGTCCAAAGCAGCCAATTTCCGCCCCCTGTATTCCATACAAATCATAGTAATATCATCAAACTGGGGCGCGCTTCCCACAAACTTATCTATATCCTGCTTCACCGCAGGCAGAATCTCACTGGGCGCTTTCCTGCTGTTTTCTCCGAGAATATCCCGCAGCCTCTCCATACCATAGAGCTCATTTTTCCCATTCGTGGCCTCGGTCACGCCATCCGTATATTGAAACAGTTTATCCCCCGGCTCCAACATAAGACTTCCGGCGCGATACCGCATATCTTCCATACCGGCAAGAACAAACCCCGGCATGGGCTTATAGCTTTCAAAACGTTCTCCTTTACGGCAGATAAACGGCATTTCATGGCCTGCATTGACGAATTTCAATTCTCCTGTATTCAAATCCAAAACCCCCTCAAAGGCAGTGATAAACATTCCCTCGCTGTTCGCTTCGCATAGAAGATTATTGACCCTGGAGAACACCTGTCCCAAGTCCTGCCCCGGCTGTGTATGATCCTTGATCAACGTCTTGCCGATTACCATAAACAATGCCGCAGGAACTCCCTTGCCGGATACGTCTGCAATCACCATGGCCAAATGCGATTCATCCACCATAAAAAAGTCATAAAAATCTCCTCCCACCTCCTTTGCCGGATTCATATCCGCATAAATGTCAAATTCTTCCCTTTCCGGAAATGCCGGAAATATGCAGGGAAGCATTGATTGCTGGATATTTGTCGCCACATTCAGCTCCGCGGCATTCTTCATAGCAACCGCACTTTGGTTGATAGAATAGAATATCATCCAAAACTCTACCAGAAATATGATACAGACAGTGATATACAAAGGAAAAAACCATTTATGCGCAGGCGTTATTCCATTACTGTTGGAAAACAAATTAATGACATAAAACCCCAGCACCGAAACCAGCAAAGCCGGAATAAACAAAATCATATTCCCTTCCACAGACTCGATGGTAGTATGCACATATTTCTTCAGGAACCGGGCATAAAGCACTGTGATCAGAACATAAACCACCAGCTTTATTGCGATAAAAAATACAATATTAGGCGTATCATACGGCCCTTCCCTGATGAGTCCCAGCTTCGGTGCAAGCAGAGAATCGGTTGTCCCGCACAGCATAAAAGTAGACACATTTCCTATCAGACAGCCCATCAGTGCAATCACAAGCTTTTCAGACCAGGTTCCTTTATACAGAATCTGACTTACGATACACACCATAACAGAAAGGCCCAAAATCCCCACCGCATCGTTATACAGATTCACCCAATAACTGATAAATGCGATACCATAAGCCAATACCGCCGCCGCGGTCCAGACCGCTGCTCTGACAGTACCCTTATATTTGGGGGCAAGCGTTATTCCTGCCAACACTGCCGCAAAAGCCGAAGCCAGAAAAACGGCAAAACTCCATAAAGCAACCGTAATCATTACTCTTTACTTCCTTTCTTATCCAAACCAACAACTGCAATCCTCACTCAATATGAAGCATTCCGGAGAAACCTGTCATGTCGAAGACTTCCATAATGGATTGCTTTACATGAATCAGCTTCATCTCTATGCCGCGGGAATTGCATTTCTTCTGAAGCATCAATAACACACGCAGCCCTGCGGAACTCACAAAGGATACCTTATCAAAATCCAGAATAAGACTCTCGTATTCATCCGCCATGGGAAGCAACGCCTCCTGCGCCTCCGGAGCTGTCATAGTGTCAATTCTTCCTTCCAGGAACAATACCGCTCCCTCCCCCTGCTTCATTAGTTTTACTGTCATCCTGATACCTCCCTATTCATAATCTGGTTCTGTTTGTTTACGAACGATGCAACACTTGTCTCCCTCAACGCCCCTTAGAAGGCCCTTTGGACTGCCTGACAGGCGCCTGTTTCTGTTGCGCTTTCTGCGCTGCCTTACGCTCTTTATCCCTTTCCTTCCTGGCATCCTTGGCCAGGTTTTCATTCACCACTTCCCGAAGTTTCTCTCCCTTTTTCTCCTTCTTTTCATTATACTTTACATCAATAGCAAAACCTGAGCTGCTATTTTTGCAATCTACCCGCGCCTTCATAGACCTGCCCAATTCTCCGCTCATAGCCTTTTTTGCCAATGCTGACCTGTACTCCGGCTTTCCCGCCGCCATATCGGAAAACTCCTTCAGATCCTGATTGGCCGCTAACAAGGGATGAGCGGGTGCAATCTCCATAGCTTCGAACAATTCCATCTGCGGCTTCCCAGGATTTGCCGCCCTTTTCTCCGCCATTGTACCTTTTGCTGCTTCCCAGGTTGCAATATTGAGTATATTATCCTCAATCTTCCCCTTCCCAAAATTAAGTCTGGCATGTAAACTATCCTGGCTGAATCTAATATAATACGACAGACCACCGCCCATATATTCAAGCTCTTTTAACGCTTCTTTTCCCTTGCCGGGTCGTGACTTCACTTATCCAGCTATCAATTTTTATCAAACTGCCGTCCGTAAATTCATCTGGGTACTCCCAGGCACGTTTCTGCCTGAAATCTGTCAATTTTGTCATCAACTCAGGCACTGTCTCACCTTAAGTCAGATTTAAGTCTCAAAATGCCTTTGATCACCGCACAGGTTCTATAACCGTCTATGTACTTCTGCCACTTTGTCATCTCTGTCTTCCCTTGACTGCCGGTTTTTTCTCCAAAATCTGTTTCTGCTTTTCATTATTCGGCAGCTGCTTATTTGTTGACTGTTTTGCGGATTTCGGCGCCTGCTTTTCTGCTGTCTGCTGTGCTTGTTTTCCTGACGCCTGCCTTGCCGGTTGCTGTGCCTGCTTTCCTGCGGGTTGCTGCGCCTGTTTTCCTGCTGGCTGCTGTGTCTGCTTTCCTGCTGGCTGCTGCGCCTGCTTTCCTGCTGGCTGCTGCGCCTGCTTT
>CAMWLE010000018.1 GCA_947175015.1 uncultured bacterium | reverse complement strand
CCACATTCAGAAATTCCTGCATAATCTCCTGGTTCGGAATCAATACCTCTTCCTTCGCCTTGTCATAAGTCAGGTACCCCAAATGCACCAGAAGTGTGAGCACGTCATCCTTTGCTGTAAATGTAGTCATATCATTCTGGAACTTACGGGAATTAATCCTGCACCGACCGTTACCCAGCATCTCTATAACCGCCTCTTTCAGACCATCCAAATTTCTTTCTATATGGATCTTAAGTGCCTCGTAAGTCTCCGTACCCGTCCAGTAGCTTTGAAAGTCCTTCCATTTCAACGCGTCAACAACCGATTTGGGATTATAGATATGGCACTCTCCCAGCCGATAGCCGTCATACCACTTTTCCATCTCTGCGAAATCCACCCCATGCTTTACGCACTGCTCCCGTACTTCCTCTTCGGTAAAGCCAAAATACTCCCCAAAGTCCCTGGGGTCAGTCATGGAGTATTCACCAAAAATGTTAAGGGCCGAATGTTCCCCGTACTTTTTAATGGGAAGTATCCCCGTCATATAAGCCAGATCCACATATTCCTGCCCTTTAAACAACCCTCTCAGGAAATCCAGGTAGTCCTTCTGAACCTCCTGGCGCTCCTTCGCCAACCTAAACACACAGTCCCACTCATCTATGATGAAAATGAATCCTTGTCCTGTGTGGGCATAAATCTGTCTCAATATGCCCGAAAGTCCATATGAATCCGCCTCATAGCAATCCCCATATTCTGCTTGAAGCTCCCGAATGACCGCTTCCTGCATTTTATCTATAAAAATATCAATGTGAGACGGATGGAATATAAACTGCTGTACATCCAACCGTATCACATTATGCTGGTTCAGATGAACTTGAAAGGATTCCTTCCCTTCCGCTTTCCTCCCGACAAAGAGACCGCCGGAATCACAACCCTTACTGTAATATGCCACCAGCATATCCGCCGCCATGGACTTCCCGAAACGACGCGGACGACTGACACACATATAGCAGTCCGCAGTGTCTATCCTGCGGTTTACCACTTCAATCAAATCCGTCTTATCCACATAGATCTCGGAATTCAATGCTTTTCGAAACATCACATTTCCCGGATTTACATAAATTCCCATATGCCTTTACGCCTCCGCTATACTTTCCTGACCTTCTTTTATCCTTACCCGCCTTCCTGAAATCCCCAGTTCTTCTCCCATTACTTAATCCATCCCCAAATAATTGCCAGATACTCCCCACAGTAATACATTCCCCGCAGCCAGAGGAACACGGTTCCAAACCAGAAAGGCCATGCCAGATCACTGCGCTGCTTTACTATTTTTTTCCCCAATACCAGAATTTCGCAGATACATAACAGCATAGTTCCAAAAGAAGCACGATCCGGGTAATGCGGTGATAATATAAAAGCGCCCCAAGATAACAGTGCACAGCCAAGAAGAAGCATGTCCTTTTTGTCCGCTGCCTGTTTTAACATATACCTGCTCAATATCCACAAGAAACCAAGCACCAGCAATGTGGGAAACAAATATTCCAACGCACCCTTACATTCTCCATAACATCTCAAGAAAAGCTTCCAAAGTGTCCCATACTGTTCTTCTCCGGCCTGGCCGCTGCGGACAAAATTTCCCGGTGCCGCAATACACATAATGCTGCCGCCCAGACAGGATAGATTCCCCAGAATCATCCAGGCCTTTATCTTCCGTCCTCCCTGAAAAGCAAGAACCATGACAGCAAGGCTCAATATCCACACTGCAGGCCCCATATTCTCATTGCTCCATCCTGCCGCAATCCCCAGTGGAATAATCCACAGGGTAATACCCGGCAAAGAACGCGGTATTGTCCCCTCTCCCTCCGGCACTTCCCGCAGATAACAGTGGACAAAAGCAAGGATGAACACAGTGATATATAGATAATTTGCCGCCCCCGACTGCCAGAACATACTCATACGCCAGTTGGCATTCAATCCCAACATCATAGATATAGCCGCGAAAAATGCCGGAAGCCTGCGATGTCTGGACACAAAACAAACCATTCCTCCCAGCAGAATCGTAACCAGCACATTAAGACAATCCGCCGCCTGCTCTCCTGCCAGAAGCGTAAGCTGCAAAATCCCATGCGTGATGCTTCTGCCGCCCCAATTACTATAATGCCAGATTTGGCTTTTGATAATATCCGCAAAAGATGCAATGGGCGTATCATCATAAAGCATGGTAGAATACCATAAATCGTCCATTGTAAACGGAATCACCCTATGGGTCATATACATGACAATCATGGACACCAGAACCAAAATACCTGTTGCAATCCACATCAATTTATGTTTTTCATTCTTCACCTGCAATATCCTCTATTTCTCTTTTCGCCTGCGATATCCTCTATTTCAATTTCTCATCTTCAATTTCTCATCCGCCATCAGACACTATTTCCTGCCATTTTCCGAAACAGCATAACACTTGCAAGAACATCTTTCAACATAACAAATGCAGCAAACCTGCTGCTTCTGGAAATAATATAACACTCGCGAAGCCACTACAGCCTCGCGAGTACCGTTTTACCACATTTCCAGCCATACCGCCAACAGCAGTAGTACCTCTTGCAGCGGCACAAACAATCCGTGAGAAGAATGCCTGCACAAAATGAGCTTGCTCACTTGGCATTCTTCCGTGTGTAAAAGCTCTGCTGTGCAGACCTGGAATTTCTTAGGTTGCGTACCAAAGAGGGGTGCTTGCACACCCTCTTGACAGCTTAGAAATTCTTTACACAATTATAATGTCTTAATCCGATTGACTGCCTCTACGGTATTCTCATAAGTCCCAAAAGCAGTCAGTCTGAAATATCCTTCGCCGCTGGGTCCAAAACCAGAACCAGGAGTGCCTACCACATTTGCCTTCTCCAACAGATAGTCAAAGAACTCCCAACTGGTCATTCCCTTTGGTGTCTTCAACCAGATATAGGGCGCATTGACACCGCCTGACACAGTATAACCTGCCTCCTTCAAACCATTGTAAATGTAGCTTGCATTTTTCATATAGTAAGCTACCTGCTCCTTCAACTGCTCCTTTCCCTCCTTGGAATACACTGCTTCTCCGGCCCGCTGTACAATATAAGGCGCCCCGTTATACTTGGTTCCATGACGCCTTGCCCACAGAGAATGCAGCATTGTGTCACCGCATTTCAGCTCCTTGGGAATCACGGTAAATCCCAGACGTACACCGGTAAAACCTGCATTTTTGGAAAAAGAACGAAGCTCAATAGCACAGGTTCTTGCCCCTTCACACTCATAGATACTATGAGGTACACCCGCTTCGGAAATATACGCTTCATATGCGGCATCATAAAGGATAACCGCTCCCACCTTGTTGGCATAATCCACCCACTCCTGCAGCCTCTCCTTTGTAATTGCTGAACCAGTGGGATTATTGGGGAAACACAGATAGATCAAATCCGGCACTTCCTTCGGCAGCTCCGGCGCAAAATCATTATCTGCCGTACAGGGCATATAGATAACATCGCTCCATGTTTCCTTTTCTTTATCGTAAGTTCCTGTTCTGCCTGCCATCACATTAGAATCCACATATACCGGATACACGGGATCGCACACGGCAATCCGATTATCCAGACTGAAAATTTCCTGAATATTGGAAGAATCACATTTTGCTCCGTCAGAGATGAAGATCTCATCTGCCGCAATGCTGCACCCCCGCGCCTTATAATCATTTTCCGCAATAGCATTTCTTAAGAATTCATACCCCAAATCCGGCGCATACCCATGGAAAGTCTCTGCCTTCCCCATTTCATCTACTGCCTTGTGCATAGCTTCCACAATCACCGGGGCCAAAGGCTGCGTTACATCCCCAATTCCAAGACGAATCACCTTTTTGTCCGGATTTGCAGCACTATACGCATTTACCTTTTTTCCAATCGTAGAAAACAGATAGCTTCCCGGTAATTTTAAATAATTTTCATTGAGTTTAAACATTTTCTTCTCTCCTTCTGTATTACGATAATATTTTTCTAGAAATACTTTATCAAATCCACAGCCTCTTTTTCAAACTCTGAACCTCGAAGCCCAGCTAAAAAGTCATATGTTTTATCTGAAATCTTTTTGAACTTGTAAAAACTCCATAAAATCTCCTTCTTCCATTCAATGTCACCACTTTCATGAAATGCCTGTATTAAATCATCCTCATCACCAGGCTGCTGCCACATAAACTTCCAAGTAGGACTTATTTCATATCCTGCCAATTTCTCAGAAAAGAACTGCTCATACCATGTCAATATATCCGGCAATCCCTTGGGCCACATTGGAGCACAGTCGCCATCCCAATCCATGTAGACTATCTTACCTTTCATCGGACCGCTTACGATCAGATATGCCTGATATGTCAGATCCATAGCACACAAACAAATGGTACCGGGTTCATCGCCATGCCCACCATATAACTCTTCCCATTCCTTATCACTCAATACACAGCTTAACTGCTCTGATACCTGTGAAAGCTTCTCATCTTCCGCCCACTCCATGTCAAAATCATCTAACTCTGTTCCCGGAGACGCACCGCCCCTTCCAATCTGTGTTAAGAAATACACATACTCCACAGGCAGTTCAATACCTGTCTTTTCCTCAAACTCTTCTATTTCTGATAATGGAACAACATCATGTAATTTCCAATGATGATATTTTGCATAATAGTCTTTCTTGTATTCCTTTGTGTCCTGTACTATTTTAACCATCCTTTTGATACGTTCACATTGTGACAGCAATGTCTCACAACTTAACCTGTTTTCGTTCATCTTTCCTCCTATGATTCGCTATCTTCCGAAAAGTTGTGTACGAAGTGAGTGTGTAAACCCCTTCTTTTCCGACCTTAGAAAATCTTCTTTTCCGTTCACACTTCCCTCAAACACCGTAACCGCAGGTCCTGTCATATACACAATATTCTTCTCTCTGTCCCATTCTATAAGCAATTCACCACCTAACATTGTAACCGTTACCCGGCTCTGCGTCAAGTCATTTAACATCGCCGCCACCACTGCGGCACAAGCTCCCGTTCCACATGCAAGCGTCTCCCCCGTTCCGCGTTCCCACACTCGCAGAAAACAATGCTCCCTGTCAAGAATTTCCACAAACTCTGTATTCACCCGTTCAGGAAACCTGACATGGTGTTCAAACGAAGAACCTATCCTATCAAGCTCCATCTTCCTGACCCCCTTAGCAAAAATCACTGCATGAGGATTCCCCATAGACACACATGTCATACGAAACTCTATGCCATCCACCACAATAGGCACATTCACAGCCTGCGCCCCTTCCGCCACCACCGGTATCAGATAAGGCGTCAATATAGGGCTTCCCATATTGACACGTACATACATGACCTCTCTCTCTTTTCCGTATCGCCCTGTATATTCCGCTTCCTCTCCACACTGTCCCGCGTGTCTGCTCGCTGCTCCTGCCTCTGTCTGCTCTGCGTGTTCCGCTTCCTCTCCACACTGTCCCGCGTGTCTGCTTCCTACCCCCGTCTGCCCTGCGCGTTCCGTTTCTTCGCCACCCCACGCTTCCGCATACTCCTGCGGCATCAGTTCCAGCTGCTTTACCTGCCCCCCGCTCTCTACCGTAATATGCAGCCCATCCGTCATCCCTTTATCGTAAACATATTTTCCCACACACCGAATCCCGTTTCCGCACATCTGCGCCCTTGTTCCGTCAGCATTATACATTTCCATCTCAAAATCAGCCAGCCGGGACGGATTAATAAAAATCAGTCCGTCGCCCCCGATTCCATGCTGTCTGTGACTCAACCTCCTGGCCAATTCCGGCTTCTGCTCTGCCTCCACCTTCTCTTCAAAACCATTCACATAAATATAATCATTCCCGCAACCATGCATTTTTGTAAACTTCATATCAGTTTCCTTCTATTCCGCTTAACTATTATTACACTTTATTGCGCGAACTCAAATATCATACCAACCACGCATAAATCTCTCTCCTGAAACATATTTATTATAAAGTGTCAAGAGAAAGCTTAGGGGGAATATGAATGAGTGCCAAAACTAAAATTGTTGTACTTCACATGAAGGAGCTGATTTATACCGCAATCTTTGCCGCGCTTGGGATTCTGTTCGTTATTCTGCTGATTATGATGTTCCTGCCGGACAAAGATAAGGAGAACACACCCACTGCCGATTCAGGTGCGGTAGAAACCGCCTCCCTCTACATACCCGGCATTTATACCACAGAACTGGTATTGGGAAGCCAGTCCATTGATGTAGAAGTGATCGTGGACAAAAACAACATCACCTCCATACGTATGGTCAACCTGAACGATGCCATTACCACTATGTATCCCCTGCTCCAGCCCACCTTTGATGCCATCTGTGAGCAGGCCTACGATCAGCAGTCACTGGAAAATATCACCTATACTGCTGACAGCAAGTACACCTCACTGGTACTGCTGGAAGCCATTCAAAATTCTCTAAACAAGGCCATGAGGAATCGCTGAAGCGATTCCCATGGCACATTTCATCCCTGTCTTATAACCTATCCAACTTTCCTGTCCGCAGATTGCAAGATCGTTTCACCATATACCCCGATAACAGATTTCTCATTACCGCTTACAGCTTCTCCACCTCATCCATCCACAGCCTCGCACTGGCATCGGAAGGCATCCGCAGATCTCCCCTGGGCGACACCGCCACGCTTCCCACTTTGGGTCCATCCGGCAGACAGGAACGCTTAAACTGCTGCCCGAAAAATCTCCGGTAAAAAACTTTCATCCAATACAAAATCGTTTCCTCATCATAAAGACCTGCAAAGGCAATCTTCGCTACCCTGTACAGCTTTGCCGGCGGAAAACCACCGCGCAGCATATAATACAGGAAAAAGTCATGTAGCTCATACGGCCCCACCAGATCCTCCGTCTTCTGAGAAATCACACCATCCACAGGCGGCAGCAGCTCCGGACTCACCGGCGTATCCAGCACATCCGTCAACACCTCAGAAAGCACTCTATCTCCACAGGTATCGGAATAATATTGCACCAAATGCCGTACCAATGTTTTCGGAACGCCTGCATTGACACCATACATGGACATATGATCGCCGTTGTAAGTCGCCCATCCCAGAGCCAGCTCCGACATATCCCCTGTTCCGATCACCAAACCATTCCGGCGATTTGCAATATCCATAAGCACCTGGGTTCGCTCCCTGGCCTGCGCATTCTCATAGGTCACATCATGCACCTTTGCATCCTGCCCGATGTCACGGAAATGCACATTCACCGCTTCCCTGATATCTACTTCTTCCAGTGTGGTTCCCAAGGCATGGGCCAGTTTACAGGCATTGTCATAGGTTCTGTTGGTCGTGCCGAAGCAAGGCATCGTTACCGCAATGATACCCTTTCTGGGAAGCCCCAGCATATCAAAAGTACGGACAGTCACCAGGAGCGCAAGCGTAGAATCCAGCCCGCCCGAAATACCCATCACCGCTGTGGAAAGCCCTGCATGCTCATACCGCTTTTTCAGCCCGTAAGACTGAATGGACAGAATTTCCTCACAGCGCTTGTTTCTCTTCTCCTCATCCCCCGGCACAAAAGGCATACAACTGAAGGACCGATTCAATTTCGTTTCCGAAACATGCAATCGAAAAGATACTTTTTGATAAGCGGTCTGAGGCGCTTTGCCGAAAGTGCCCATACGCCTTCTATCCGCCAGAATTCTCTCCACATCAATATCACCATAGATCGCCTCGCACCGAAAACGTTTCGTCTGCACCAACACAGTACCGTTTTCCGCAATGAGATTATGTCCCCCAAACACAAGATCCTGGGTGGATTCGCCCTCTCCTGCGGAAGTATAGATATAACCGCAGATCAGGCGGGCGCTGGATGATTTCACCAGAAGTTCTCTGTACTCATCCTTGCCCACTGTCTCATTGGAAGCGGACAGATTGGCAATCACAGTTGCTCCCATCATGGCATGATTGGTTCCCGGCGGATTGGCCACCCACAGATCCTCACAGATTTCACACCCTACGCTAAGACCATGCACATTCTCACATTCAAACAAAATATTGGTGCCGAAGGGAATGGTTTGCCCATCCAGCACAAAAGGTACCGGCTCCTGATTGCCCTCCGAGAAATGACGCCCTTCATAAAATTCCGCATAGGAAGGGATATTTGCTTTAGGTACCAATCCAAGAATACGTCCGTTCCACAAAACTGCCGCCACATTATAGAGCTTTCCTGCCCGCTCCATAGGAAGTCCTATGAACACCAGTGCATCTTTTCCTTCTGTACCCTTGGCAATTTTGAGCAGCCATGCACAGGCTTCCTCCAGTAAAAGCTGCTGTAAGAACAAATCCCCACAAGTATAGCCTGTGAGACATAATTCCGGAAACACAATGATTTTAGCCCCTTTTGCATATGCCTCTTCCAGCCTCTCACTGATCACTGCCGCATTATAGGCCGGATCTGCCACCTTAATCTTGGGCGTTACTGCCGCCACCTTAATAAAACCATGTTTCATACTATGCCTCTTTTCTGTTCAAAACGCTTTGCCTCACCATGTACATGGCGCTGCCTGTTACAGCCCTATATAACAGTATCCTGAATCGCACACTCTATGCTAAGTCCATGCACATTCTCTCATTCCTGCATGACAAAGCATCTGCTGTTCCCGACGTTTACGCATTCACAGTGCCATTCCTCTGTAATAGCCTTGCGTCATCAGCACTGATTACCACCAAAACATCACAACAACTGTCTTAACTCTTCCACGCTGAATTTATATGTTTCATTGCAGAAATGGCAGTTCACTTCAATCTCCTGCCCATCATCTATCATATCCTGAATCTCTTTCTTTCCCAAACTGATTAATACCTTTTCAATCTTACGCCTGTTGCAGTTACAGGAAAACGTTGTGGGCATGGTATCCGTAATCTCACAGTCCAAGCCATCCAATATCTGCCCCAACATCTGTTCCGGCGTATTGCCCCCATCCAGCATGGCAGTTACGGACGTAACACCAGCCAAATTCTTCTCCAATCTGTCAATGACATCCTCTTCCGCAAAAGGCATGAGCTGAATGATAAATCCTCCTGCCTGTCTCACAGTATTATTCCGCTCCATCAGCACACCCAGCCCCACAGCGGAAGGGGTCTGCTCGGATGTGGCAAAATAATAAGTTAAATCCTCTGCAATTTCACTTGTCTGAAGCATAGTCTGTCCAATATAAGGCTCTTTTAATCCCATATCCTTAATGACGCGAAGCATTCCCTGCCCTACGGCACCTGCCACATCCAGCTTACCCAATTGATTGGCTGGCAGTATTACATCTGGCACACCTGCATATCCTTTCACATTTCCTGCCGCATCCGCCGTCACCGTAATATCCTGCACAGGGCCGTCACCCTTCACCTGCAGCGTCAATAAATCCCTGTCCCCCTTTAACATACTTCCCATCATGGCGCCTGCGCTTAACAATCGTCCCAACGCCGCTGTCACTACAGGACTGGTATTATGCGCCTCTCTGGCGGCTTCCACCACATCCCTTGTAGTACAGGCAAATGCCCGAATCTGTGCCCCTGCCGCTGTAGCACGGACAATATAATCCCCTGTCTTCTGCTCCATGTTCCTTTCCTTTCCAGTGTTCCCTACCACAAGCTCACAAATCCCAATGAAAAATGCCGCATGTCAGACATTTTATCTACCCACCATGTCTCCAGCGGCAGCAGCACCTCTTGCAAAGGCACAAACAATACTGAAACTCATTTTTCGGAAAAACGTTCACATGCACGCTTAAAACCTTGACGGCTAACGCTCCCGATTCCGTAAACAGAACATCCATTTGCAAGGTTACATCATTTCCTACACTCCCTCGCTACCACATACACCCTTTCACTTTGTTCCGTAACACCCTCTCCTGTGTCCGCGTCCATGATCTCCACAACCACCATGCCCGCATGTTCCACCAATCGCCTCATCTGCTCTGCCGTATATCCCCGCTGCAAATGAGTCTCCGTAAATTTCCGGAAGACTTCCTCTTCTTCCCTGACAAACACCGTCAGGTCATACTCGTTCATCTCT
Organism: uncultured bacterium; assembly: GCA_947175015.1. Taxonomy (GTDB): domain Bacteria; phylum Bacillota; class Clostridia; order Lachnospirales; family Lachnospiraceae; genus Acetatifactor. Next base: position 34,332 of record CAMWLE010000018.1, on the reverse strand, counting down.
TCCTCTGCATCGTAGAAATTCTCCCAAATAAAGCTACAGTCCTCACGATTTTCCGCAATGGTGGTATTGCCAATCACTTCGCGGTATTTATATACAGTGTTAAAATCAAAAATAAAAATTCCGCCGGGAAACAAATAATTCTCCACCAACTGAAAAACCGTCAGCAACTCTGACTCTTCCGTAATATAGTTCAGCGAATCACATACACTATACACTGTCCCCACCGTACTATACAGTTCCAACTCCCTCATATCCTGCAGCAGATACAGAATCTCCGCTCCGCTTCTCTCTTTTTTGCCCATGGCAATGTTCAGCATGTCTTCCGAAGCGTCCACCCCTATCACATCGTAACCTTTTTCGTACATAAGTTCTGCCAGGGTTCCTGTACCGCATCCCAAATCCACCACCAGATTCCGCTCAGAATCCAGAACTGTCTCCACATCCCGCTCCGGTTTCGATACACCATACTTTTGAATCAGATTGTCTATCCGTTCTCCCCACTGTTCATAAGGAGTATCATCCATCAGCTCATCATATACCCCGGCAAAATCCTCATACATGCCCATACCTACCCCCTGCCCATTCCGGCAACATCTCTTTACAAACGAATCCCCATACTGCCTTTGGCAGCAGTGCCTCTGCAAGAAGCACAAAGAATCAATGAACTGCCGCAAACCTGGAAGAACGCTGCTCTTGCGTTCTTCCCGAAATGATTTAGATTTTCTTAGTCAGTGTCCAAAGAGGGGTGTTTACACACCCTCTTACTGACTTAGAAAATCTTCATTTCGTTCACACTTTATTCTCCTAACTTCATGGCAATCACAAATCCCACAGCCAACGCAACAATACCAGTAAGTACATGCAACACTGTTAAGGCCGGAAACGTGCCCATCAGCAGTATGGCGACAGGTGATGACACAATCAACCCGATAATTGCCCAATAAGCATACAGCGGAAACTTCTCAAAAATAATCTCCACCAACTTCGCAATTCCAAAAATACCGGCCACCACACCAAGTCCGAAAGGAATCAGAATTCCGCAGCCAGCTAGGATTCCATCCATATCCAAAGCTGCCAGTGCCGTGAAAAAGTCTTTGATTGCATTCAATACCGGATGATAGAAACCCATCAGCATCAAAATCATGGAACCACTGACACCTGGAATCACCATAGTCGCAGAAGCAATAATTCCCACACCAAAGAGAATAATTACATTCCCAATACTAAAGGAAAGATCCGCCGCATTTCCTTCTGTTTCGCCCATAATTGCCAGTCCTACCACCATGACAAAGAACAATACCCCGGCAATGATATGCCCCACCTGAATCTTCTTGCCCTTCACCTTACTTCCAATTGCAGGCAGACCTCCAAGAATTAATCCCACAAACAATAAATTGGTCTGAATCGGAAAATTCTCAAATAAATAAGTTAATCCAAAAGAACTGGCTGCAATCGCCACTACCATTCCCACTGCAATCGGAAGCAGGAACAGCACACTTTTCTTAAACTCGCTGAACAGGTGGGTAATACAGTGAATCAACTTGTCATAAATGCCCATGGAAACCATCATGGTGCCGCCGCTGACACCAGGAACAATGTTTGCAATACCTATTACCATGCCCTTTAGAAAACTTTTAATCATTACACTTCTCCATTCTTCGTCTTTTTCACATATTTTTGCAGAAACGCAAGCAGCCTATCCATCTGTTCATCAGTGCCTATGGTAATGCGCAGGGAATTTGATATTCTGGGTTTATTCCAATATCTCACATAGATATCTGCCTCCCTGAGTGCCCGGAAAATCTGCTCTGCCGGAATTTCTTCATGGGCGGCAAAAATGAAATTGGCAGAAGAATCCGGGAAAGAAAATCCCAACTTCTTCAGCTCCCCTTTCACCCTCTCCCTGGTAGCAATGATCTTCCCTGTGGTCTCCTTGAAATAAGCGTCATCTCTGACAGCCTCCACCCCCAACACCTGCGCCGGCAGGTTCATAGTGTAGGAATTGAAAGAGAACTTCACATCGTTCAGGTATCCAATCAGCTTTTCATTGCCGATACAGAACCCGATTCGCAATCCTGCCATAGCCCTGGACTTGGAAAAAGTCTGCACAATCAACAGATTATCATATTTTTCCAATAATGGCAATGCACTTGTGCCGCCAAAATCCACATATGCCTCATCCACGATTACCACCACATCCTGATTGGCCTGAATCATTGCTTCCACAGTTTCCAAAGGCTCCATAAGACCTGTGGGTGCGTTGGGATTCGGGAAAATCACGCCTCCATTGGGCTGACGGTAATCCTCCGGACGAATATGCCAATCATCATCCAACGCACAAGTACGATAGGGAATCCTGTACAAATCCGCCCACACATCATAAAAAGAATACGTCACATCCGGAAACAGAATCGGCTTCTCACTGTTAAAAAATGTCATAAATGCCATAGCCAGCACATCATCGGAACCCACACCTACAAATACCTGTTCCGGTTTTACATGATAATATTCCGCCAGCGCAGCCACCAGCACCTCCCCCTTAGAATTGGGATACAGACGTAAATTCCCATAATCCATCTGCGCAGCCAGCGCTGCCACACCGGGCGCCGGAGGATATGGACACTCATTTGTATTCAACTTGATCACATCCTGTCTCCCCGGCTGCTCCCCTGCCACATAAGGCACTACCTTTCGTACATTTTCTTCCCACTTCATCTTTTTTCTCCTAATATGATTTTCTCAATTCTTCCCGATACACTTGCGCCTGTTCAGGACTGTTCATGGCTTCATAGCATCGCACCAATCCCTCCAGGCTTTCCCTGCCGCCCGTATGAATACTTAGAATCGGCTGCGTTTCATACACTGCATTATAATACCACACCGCCGCCTCCTCCCAATCCTTCTGTTCCTCATAGAAATGTCCCATTTCACAACATATTTCCGAACAGGCTTCTCCTGCAATGACTTTACATGTATATTTAAAAAACAGAATCGTATTCCCGGCCAGTCTTGCCGCTTTTGCCGCAATACAACATGCCTGCTTCAACTCTTCCTCATCTCTGTGGGCATCCGCTGCAGACGCTTGAAAAAATGCCGCCGCCTGTGCAAAATCCTCCGCATCTCCCGCCAGCATCAATTCCCTGGCGTACATCCCATGCAGCCGCCTGGACAGACGACAGCCTTCCCTGCAATGTCTGTGAAAGGCCGCCAGATCACGTTTTGCATGACTTTCCTCCGGCAAATGGGTAATGACAATATCACTGTCATATACCACCGGGGTCAGACGTACCATCTCATGAATGGGTTCTTCCCACAAGAAATCCCGTTTCCTCCGAAACAATTTCGGACGATACTCTTCGTCATAATTATAAACTGTACCAAATTGAAGCTGATTGCCATATTTCATCTGCACAATTTCAATATCGGGAAGCAGTGTATCTTTCATCAGCCGAAAACGCTCCCTGTTCTCCGGCGACAATACCTCATCCGCATCCGCAGAATATATATATTCCATTGTGGCCTTGGAAAAGACGAAATTTCTCGCCGCACTGAAATCATCCACCCACTGAAAATCATACACATGCTCCGTATAACGCCCCGCAATCTCTTTGGTTGCATCCGTAGACCCTGTATCTGCTATGATGATCTCATCCACCAGATCCGCTATGCTGCCCAAGCACCTTTCCAAGATTTTTTCTTCATTTTTCACGATCATACACAGGGATATTGTAATCATTTTAATCTATACCGCCTTTTACCTAAATATGCCCTCTCGAAAACACTACACCTTTATTTTTCAGCATTTTCCAGTTTTCAAAATTTCATTTTCACCTCTGTTTTTTATAACATTTACCTGTACTTATTTTGTAATACTTTATAGATATGCGTTCCTCCCGCTTAACTATCTCTGAAAAAGGTACTATCAATACTATAATAATGCCATTATATGTCTTTTTGAATATTTATTCAATAGCAGTAACTATCAAATTATACAAATATATATCTTTTGATTATAACAAACAAAGTATCCACCAACTTCTGCAGGAACAGATATCCAGACACCAGAAAATAACTAAGGTGCCCTCAATTTTTATGAGGGCACCCGCTATTTCCTTAACCTTTTTGTTATCTGTTCCTCGGCTATCCGCTTGGATTCCATTACATTTGAACGGCGCAAAGCAGTGACTACAGGTTTATATAAAAGCATTGTTATCGCCGCATTTAGTCCTCCCTTAATGAAATTAAACGGTATAAATGCCGAAATTAACAATTCTACAATGGCTTCTCTTGGATAACCCATGTAGATTGGAGCAATCAAATAGTTCCAAATCGTCATAACTACAACTTGACAACCCCAACCACAAAAAAGTCCGAGTACAACACCTGCCAGCTTATGTTTCCTTTTGTAGATAAATGCAGTAGTACACGCAAAGGAACAACTTGAAATGATATTCATAATACAACCCAAAATTCCCGTTCCGCTAATTGTAAACATTTGCACTACAGAAACAATCACTGTTACAGCAAATGACATAATCGGTCCAAAAATCAATCCACCGATTACTATGATAACGTCTTTGGGATCATACTTCAAAAAAAGTATGAGCGGGATGCGTCCGACAACCACTGCGACATAAGCAAGTGCGCATAGCATACCTATTGTTATGAGTCTCTTTGTTTTACTGATATTCATTTGAATACCTCCTTAAATAAAATTAACACTTGAAAGTATCTGAATGTCTTTCAAGTGTTAAAATTTAAGGTGTATTGAAAATGTCAACAGCGCAATTCGACAAAAAAGAGTGCAAAAATCATAGTCAGATTAGTTCTGACAATCTCAATACACCTTCTTTAATCTGGACTATACCATCGGTCTTGGAATTTCACCAACTCCGCGCTTTCGCGCCCGCGGACTATAACCGCCGATCGGGAATCTCACCCTGCCCTGAAGACATCACTACTATTCAATTGTTTAAAGAATTATAGCACCTAGCAAAAATAAAGTCAACAATCAATACATATCACTTGCAAAGTCTATCAATCCATGCAAATAACTCATCTAAATCATAATCGCCACTGTGAGGCAAGCCCCATGGCAGAAAGAAATCCACATCATAACCTTTATTTTCCAACAGCGTAGCCAAAATAACAGGTATTGCCAATGAAGTATCCCTGTCAAATGCACCATGGCGGATGCGCCAGTGCTTTGCAGTGTCAGCTTCCCCAATATATTTTGTAGGATTCAACAATTTGATAATCTGTGCATTGGCTAATTCACCCTCAACTTCGCTGTTTTCCAGTGCAAAAACAGTAAAGTGCTTTGCCTTGATCTCTTCTGTACCAAATTCTTCATTTTCCGGACTGCTCAAATCAAGTACATCAAAAGATGGCACAGGTTTCATTCGGGTAATGGTCTTCACAAATCCGTCCCAATCCAACGCAACAACCTTGCCGCCCTCAATGGTCAGGCAGAATTGCTTCTCTACTTCACTTCCTCTCACAGCAAGCATACACAGACGGTTGGCGGAATCATGCGTATCCAGTTCTTTTTGGGCCGATTTCAGGATATAGCTGCGAACATACTCTTTAAAGCTGCCCTCACCATTTTCATCCAGTGTCAGGACATTTCCTGTACTGTCGGTCAAATGCAGACTATTCAGATAAGCCGGAAAAAGCTTTTTCAGTTCTTTTGACAACTCCATCTGCTTTTCTGTCAGCTTTTTAGTCTCAGTTGTTTTGCGGACTTTGCCATCCACCTTCGCAAACGTCCTGCTATTATATTCATTACATCCTGAGAATAACCATTCATAAGCCGCATCCGCATTTTCAAGATTATGAATCGGACAATAGCAGCTAGCAGCAAAAATGTCATCCCTCTCATCAGCAGCACCAATTGCAGCCAGATAAGGAATATAATCCGGGCTATTTCCAGTTGCCCCGGCCATAGCAGACAAAGCACCGCCTGCGCTGGTACCATTTGTAATAATCCGCTCCACATCACCGGGAACAATGCCCTTATTATGGCGCAAATAACGCACAACTGCTTTCATATCCACGATCAAAGCCGGCGCCTTGCCGACAAACTTACCAGTATTTTCCTCATCCGCAGCTGCCGTACCTCCCACAAAAAATTCCTCACTCTTCCTGCCGGAAGTACGTCCCCGGATTCCCGGGCAGGCAACAACATAACCATGCTCCAGTGCTCTGAAAACAGTATTGACCTCCCCCTTAAAATCCCTGCCTGGAACATCCGCACGACCGGGCATATAGCCGCCCACCGTATTAGGGACAAAAATCGGCACTGTCTGAAGGGTATAGCCATTCAGCTCACCTTCCCGATAATACACTTCAGGTACAAACAGATTCAGTTTCTGGATTGGGTCAACAGGATTAGCACAATAGTCAATTCCTTCAAAAGCACGATAAGTAATGCTTCTGCCATCCAGCTCACAGGTCTTCACTTCATATTTGCCTGCATCAAAACGTAAATTGTCACTCATAGTAATCACTCCTTTGATGTTCATTTTTCATCACTGCAATCTACTTCATGCACTCATTTACCCACGCAATGAAATTCGTGGTGCTGTTTCCTGTGCGTTCTGCCTTGACATGCTGCTGGCCCCATACAGTTGCAAAATCAACAGATTCCACTCCATCATAATAATGCGAACTGCCATCCGCAAACATTTCAGTATACAATAGCTATACTTTACCGCTTATTCTTTGCGTAAACCTTACAACGCATCTGCAAATACAATCTCGGTTTACTCTTAGTTCAAGCATTTGAGAGTATACTATAAAATTGTGAAACTTTCAATTTGCTGTCTTAATCTTTCACAAAATTTTCAAACTTCTTAAACCTGATATGATTGGCAATAAGACTGCTGTATTCATTTCACACAGATTGTCTTCTTGCCGATTTTGTCAGGATATTGCAGTATTCCATGCGGGCCGGCTGATTCAGCGCTGCAGTCATGGGATGTTAGTGAGCGCCAAGTCCGGAATGTATTTCAAACTGTGGAGTGTTCAGGCACAATACTATGAAGCAGAAAGCTAAGGAGCTGTGACAACATGATACTGTTTGACAGCCGAGAAGAACAGGAGAAAGTTTTGACGGGTTTACAAGTATCAATATTAACTTATCATGTTTTAAGAAAAAGGTTATAGAATTATTATTGACGAAAACATAGATTCGTCGTATCATTGTATTATTAAGTTGATACAACTAAATCACTCCACCACACAAGGAGGTATACCTATGAGCAAAGATTCTTTCCGCAACAGGAAAAACGGCTTTGAAACCATGGATGGAGAGCAAACAAACTCCTCCGGCAAAAGAAGGGCACCGGGCAAGATTGCCGCCCTGATTATTGCGGCCTTTGTCCTCGTCATTCTGGTGGCTAACTCCGCCTACGAGATCAAGGAGCAGGAACAGGCTGTACTGATCACCTTAGGCAGACCCCAGGCTGTCACCGAACCCGGACTCCACTTCAAGATTCCACTGATTCAACAGGTACGGAAGGTAAACACCACCATCCAGGGTCTCACCATCGGCTATAATACAGATTCCAACCAGAGCAACGAAGACGAATCCCTGATGATTACTTCGGATTTTAATTTTATTGACGTAGACTTCTATGTGGAATACCGATACAGTGATCCGGTTAAGGCATTGTATGCTTCCAAAAATCCTCTGGAAATTCTGAAGAATATCAGCCAAAGCTGCATTCGTACCGTAATCGGCAGCTATCCTGTGGATGATGTGCTTACCACAGGAAAAAATGAAATCCAGGCGGCTATCCGGGAAATGATTCTGCAGCGTTTGGAAGAACATGATATCGGCGTCCAGCTTGTAAATATCACCATCCAGGATTCGGAGCCTCCTACCATTGAGGTCATGGAAGCCTTCAAAGCAGTGGAGACAGCAAAACAGGGAAAGGAAACGGCCCTGAACAACGCCAATAAATACCGCAATGAACAGTTGCCCTCTGCGCAGGCACAGGCGGACGGCATTATCAAAGACGCCGAGGCACAGAAAACAGAGCGTATCAATGAAGCTACCGCGCAGGTGGCACGTTTCAACGCAATGTACGCAGAATACATTAAGAATCCTGCCATTACAAAACAGCGTATGTTTTATGAGACCATGGAAGATGTACTGCCAGGTTTGAAAATCCTGATCGAAAGCGGTAACGGTGATATACAGACCATCTATCCCCTGGAACCCTTTACCGGAGATACGGACAACCACACCGATTACGATACCGTGTCCCCAACCGACGACCCGGAACCCTGATCTGTTGAACGCTGGTTCCTATTTCCATCAACACTCTTCCGAACAAACGTATAATTCATCATATACAGACAAAAGAAATATGCTTTTCAACATCGAATTAGCGAGGTATTAATATGAAGACAACAGCCAAGATTTTATCCGTTATCCTAATATGTGCGGCACTTGTGGCAGGCGCTTCCAGCATTGTCATCACCCAGGAAAATGAATACAGCCTGGTTCGGCAATTCGGTAAAATTGACCATGTGGTGTCGGAAGCAGGTATCAGCTTTAAGATTCCTTTTATCCAAAGCGTGGATACACTGCCAAAACAGATTCTGCTCTATGATCTGTCCTCTTCCGATGTCATTACCAGTGACAAGAAGACCATGATCTGTGACAGTTACATTCTGTGGCAAATCGTAGATCCGCAGAAATTTGCCCAGACTTTGAATTCTTCCATTACAAATGCCGAGAGCCGTCTGGACGCCATTGTATACAACTCTACCAAGAACATCATCAGCAGCACCAGCCAGGACGATGTCATTTCCGGACGTAACGGAGAATTATCCGCCGCCATTATGCAAAATATCGGCAATTCTCTGGAACAGTACGGCATTGCGCTTCTGTCTTTTGAGACCAAGAAACTTGATCTGCCCAGCGACAACAAGGCAGCCGTATATGAACGTATGATTTCCGAACGTGACAACATTGCCGCTACCTATACCGCAGAAGGAAGCTCCGAGGCGCAGATTATTAAGAACACCACAGACAAGGAAGTAACTGTCCTGCTGTCCGAGGCGGAGAAAGAGGCCGCCATTCTGATTGCAGAAGGTGAAGCGGAATACATGAGAATTCTGTCAGAAGCCTACAATGATGAATCCAAACAGGAATTCTACTCTTTTGTCAGAAGTCTGGACGCCTTGAAAGCCTCCATGCGCGGCAATAATAAAACTGTCATTCTGTCACCGGATTCCCCCATCGCACAGATTTTCTATGGCAAATAGGTTCCTTGCCGAAGCTGATTTAGCGCTGAACATCCTGTCAAAAACATTCTACAAAGAAACAGGGCGTGCTCCAATCACTCCCTGTTTCTTATCCCCTTTTCTTATCCTGTTTTCCTTATCCCTTTTTTTATCCCCATCCCTCTTTCCTTATCCTTTTTTCATATCCCATATTCCCTATCCCTTTTTCCTCAAAACTACTTCTCCTGAATCATTCCACATCCTGCAAAGCAGCAAAATTCTCTTCCCCAGTACGAACCTTCACTACTTTGTCAACATTATATACAAAAATCTTACCATCGCCGATATGTCCGGTGTAAAGCGCTTTCTTGGCCGCCTCGATGACAGTATCCACCGGAATCTTGCTCACTACCACTTCCACCTTCACCTTGGGAAGCAGTGTGGCATCCATTTCAACACCACGGTATTTATCCCCCGCCCCCTTCTGAATACCACAGCCCATCACCTGTGTCACTGTCATACCGGTCACTCCCAGGTCATTCATGGCCTTCTTCAGATGATCGTATCTGGAAAGTTTAGAGATAATAGCCACCTTATACATTCCCGTATCGGAAACCGCCGGCGTTTTCGCCACCTGTACTGCCGCCGCCCTCTTTGTCTCAGACGCTTCTTCATACTCCTCCACACCAAGATCCGTATTCTCATTGACACTCATAGTCATGGTATTGGATACATCCATAATGGAGAATCCGGAATATGCGGATGCCAATCCATGTTCCATAGAATCCAGACCTACAATTTCCTCTTCCTCCGTCACCCGTAATCCCAGCGTTGCTTTGATAACCAGGAATGCAATGGTAATGGTTACTGCCGTCCATACGGCAACTGCTGCAAAACCTACAAGCTGTAGACCAAGCTGAGTAAATCCGCCCCCATAGAACAATCCTTCCCTGATACCGGCCGACGCAAACGCCGGAGAACTGGATGTTGCAAACAACCCTACTGCAAGGGTTCCCCAGATGCCATTCATACAATGTACTGCTACCGCACCCACAGGATCATCTATATGTAATTTATAGTCCAACAGCCACACACCAAATACCACCAACAGTCCTGCTACCGCGCCGATCACAGCCGCTCCCAGCGCATCGGTCACATCACAGGGTGCCGTGATTGCTACCAATCCTGCCAGAGAAGCATTCAGACACATGGACACATCAGGCTTGCCATATTTCATCCAGGTAAATATCATACACACCACAGTGGCAATGGCCGGCGCTATGGTGGTGGTCACGAAGATGGTTGCCAGTTCATCCACATTGGTCGCTGCCGCACCGTTAAATCCATACCAGCCAAGCCATAGAATAAACACACCCAAACATCCCATCGGAAGATTGTGTCCCGGAAAAGCATTTACCTTTGTAACTTTCCCGGACTTATCCTTTACGAATTTACCGATACGAGGCCCTAAGAGTGCCGCGCCAATCCATGCAGAAATACCGCCCACCATATGAATTGCTGTGGAACCCGCATAATCATGGAAACCAATCTGTGACAGCCATCCCCCACCCCAAATCCAATGTGCTTCAATAGGATAAATGACTGCAGATATGACTGCGGAATACACACAATAGGACAAGAATTTCGTACGCTCTGCCATGGCACCGGAAACAATGGTTGCCGTTGTGGCACAGAATACCAGGTTAAACACGAAACCAGACCAGTCAAAGCTGTCATAATTTGTGAAAATATCAAATCCGGGCTTTCCTATGAACCCTACAAGATCCTCACCCAACAACAGACCAAAACCAATCAAAATAAACACTACCGTACCAATGCAGAAGTCCATCAGATTCTTCATCAAAATATTCCCTGCATTTTTCGCCCTGGTAAAACCGGTCTCCACCATGGCAAATCCCGCCTGCATCCAAAACACCAATGCTGCTCCGATCAAAAACCAGACACCGAACAACTGACTGTTTACTGTTTCAAAGATTTCTTCTGTCATAATATTTCCTCCTCAAATAAAATAAGTGATGCTATGCGTGTTCAGGAGTATCACCATTCTTCGAGTTCCTTTGGCATTACTCCTTTTTGACACCTCATTGCATCACTTCATGTTATGGCCGGCCCGCCTGAAAAGAAATTATCCGCACCCTTACTCACACACCCGCACCAGACGATACGTTTTCCCTTATGGAAACTTTTCTGTGAAAAATGTCCAAAAGCAAATGTACCTTCTTGATAAGTTTACGAAATCTTTCCTCTCACAAACAAAGGCACTATGGTTCTCTCCATAGCGCCTTTGCTTTATGACTGTGAGTATAGCACCTTCCTTCCCAACTGTCAACTATAAGTTTCAACTCTTTGAACGAAATTTAATCAAAGAATTTGAAAAAAATTCTATTGAAGAAATCGCCCTAATATATACACAACCAGATTCATCAATAATAGAAGCAATAAACAACATCTTTAGTGCAAAATTTGGGTCATATGATTATGATGCCTATGGCGGAGTTTTAGCCGAAGCATTTTCTGAAAAAATTAAATATTACATCCAAATGGAAAAAAAATGTTATAAGCTAATAAGCATATGATTTTTTCGGTAAAGTGCCATAAGAAATATGTATGTCTTCTATGATAACTCTAACTCAAGGATAATCTGCAAGAAAACAAACACATACAAAAGGATCCTGACAAGCGGCAAATGAAGCGTCCACCAGCTTTTGCAAAAACAAGATGTCCAGAAGAAAAAAGATGTCTGAGGTGCCCTCAACTTTTATGAGGGCACCTCGCTGACAGGAAAGAATGAATCTTCTTATAAGGTAAAATAATCAAGCAATTAAGGAATACTGCCAGCAAAAACCAAGAAAGCACACGAATCAAAGCACTGCTCGAAATATGCCTCCTATCCTGTTGTCTCAAATATGAAAACAATTCGCTGTTCCTATTTAAACGATATTCAATTTGTATATGGTATACTCCCTCTTTTAACAGTAAACTGTCCTCACTGATACACACATAAGGTTTCTCCTTACTGCCAGGCTCGTTCATATAAGCTTCAATATATTTCCGAAAATCTGAAAGTTCATCTTCTGGAAGCGCAATATTAAAAAGAACATATCCTCCATATCTATAATCTGTGGCAAAAGAAACCTTAGTATTGTAACCTTCCATTTTAAGATAAGAAAGTTCAAATAACCCAGCCAAATCCTTTATTTCTTCACTCTCTGCTTTCGTTAGCGAATTTGCGATATAATAAGTATAATTATCCAACTCAAAAAACATAAAAATATGGAAAATATATATTGAAATCCCAAGCGTAATTATGAATACCACTGCTCTAATTATCTTTATTATTTTCATCCTTATTTCTCTGGCATTTCATCCTTTCATTATCTTAACTTTTTAACGGGCGTCTCTTCTGCTACACCAATGTTTTATCAAAATTGAGTTATGAAAACATAACATGTTAGGTACTCCTCTCCCATATTTGAATCAAGACATTATTTTCAAAGACAAACCCATAATATTTTCTTTCCAAGGCCTCCTCCGCCCAATAAACTGTATACTCACCATATTTTGTCACCTCTTCTGATGGGCTTTTTCCCAGCACATCCTCCACTTCGTCCCAAGACATCCCCATTTCAAACCGCAGATTTCTGCTTCCGCCATCCCTCAACCAAATTCTGTCAAGCTTCTTCCCCCCATCATAAAAAAGCAAATATCTACTGTCTTCTACTGCTATATAATAGCCATTCTCATCATACAATGTTGTATACCGCAATCCCTCACTTGTCAAAAATTCTTCCGTAGCTTCTACATCTGTCCCCCACATAAGACCCAAAAGCTTCTTCCTATTCGAACTATGGTTCTCTCCATAGCGCCTTTGGAAATTTCAGAAATCTTCATTTTCGTCCCTAATGAAATATTCCACTATCATTTTCTGAACTGTTTCCGGATACATTAAAAGCTGATATGGATATCCGTTTTGACTGACTTTCTCCACGGTTTTAATACCCATTTTCAATCCCTGCTCTGTCTGAACTTTTGTAAGTCTCCCCTCCCTATCCTCTTCTATGGTCAACCCCTTCATGACAAGATAATCCCATATGATTGTGAATGTTACTTTTTTTACATTTTCCACACTGCAAATATCATTTAATCTGTCCTTAATATCACTTATGTAACAATATTCGGCATATTCAAATTTCTCTGCGTCTTTTGCAGTAATCCGGAAAGGCGCTTTTTTCTGTCGGCTTCCTGCTCTCTGCTCCACTCCAGACAAACTACCCGTTTTCCCATCCCCGGCATATTCACCGGAATACACTCCTTCCACAGTAACCGCCCCCGGATTATCTGCAATAAACAATTTCATTAGTTCCATAAATCTTTGGCCATATCTGTTATATTTATTTTCCCCTACACCGGATACATTGAGCATTTCCTGTTTGTTCACAGGCATTTTGGCACACATATCAATCAATGTCTTATCATTAAAGATAATATAGGGCGGCAATGCCTCTTCTTTTGCTATCACCAACCGTAACTGACGAAGCTTCTCAAAAAGCATATATCCCGCTCTTGTCAGTGAATCCGTCTTCTTACTGGTTTTTCTATTACCCTTTGCAGTTTCTTCTCTTTCCGTAGATTTTCTGATTATCACATGGGTGTTTTCATCTTTTAATCTCTGAATATCTCCTAACCGCAGAACACTGTATTCCTCCTGCGTCTGTATGATATATCCATCCACTATCATCTGATCCACCAACAGACGAATATCCTTTTCACTTCTGTGCTTTAATATGCCATATGACTTATAAGACGTTGCGCCCACTTCTTTTAATCTGGCACGATTTGCTCCCAATAAAGTTCCCACTATGATATTCAACCCATACCTGCCTCTGGCCTCCACAATACAGTTAATCACCCATTTTGCATCGGCGGTCATATCAATCTCCGAATATTCACGATGACAATTGCCGCAGTTTTCACAGGAGCCTTTCGTTTTCTCGCCAAAATATGCAAGAATATAATAGCGAAGGCAAGATGTGGTTTTACAATACCCTTCCATCGCCTGAAGTCTTTGGGCATCCCTCTGCTTTACCAATTCTATGTCATCTATCTCCATGCCCTCAAATTCTTTCTTGGAAAGCAGAAATTTATTGATTATAACATCCTGTACCGAAAACAGAAGAATACATTGTGAATTCTCACCGTCACGCCCTGCACGCCCGGCCTCCTGATAATAATTTTCCATGCTTTGAGGCATATTGTAGTGAATCACATACCTCACATTTGACTTGTCAATGCCCATACCAAATGCATTGGTAGCTACCACCACCGGTTTACGGTCATAAATAAAATCATCCTGATTGTTTTTTCTCGTCTCATTATCCATTCCCGCATGATATCTGGTCACCGGAACCCCCCGCCCTGACAACTTCTCATATAGAGCATCCACATTTTTCCTTGTAGCACAATATATAATTCCGCTCTCATTGGAGTGTTTGTCTATATAATCTACCACAAACTCATCCTTTTGCGTCCCGGACAAATGTTCCACACTATAATACAGGTTTTCCCGATCAAATCCTGTTATAACAGTATTGGGATGATCTAATTTTAACACACATTCAATGTCATTTTTGACTTCCATTGTAGCTGTAGCCGTAAATGCGCTCACAATGGGCCTGTTGGGTAAACTTTCAATAAAATCTACAATTTTCAAATAACTGGGCCTGAAATCCTGGCCCCACTGAGAAATGCAATGAGCTTCATCCACCGTAATCATGGAAATCATTCCTTGTAAGGCAAAATTCATAAAACCGGCACTTTCCAACCTTTCAGGCGCCACATAAATAATTTTATAGGTCCCTTTCAAAGCCAAACCAAGCGCTTTCGCAATCTGTGTTTCCGACAGAGACGAATTGATATATGCTGCATGAATCCCGGCCGCATTCAGGGATTTCACCTGATCCTGCATAAGCGAAATCAGCGGTGATATCACAAGCGTAATTCCCGGAAGCAGTAATGCAGGCACCTGATAACACACGGATTTTCCGGCCCCCGTGGGCATAATCGCCAAAGCGTCCCTTCCTGACAAAATAGCCCCAATAATATCTTCCTGCCCCTTCCTGAACGTATCATATCCAAAATATGTCTTTAGTACTTCCGTAGCGTTCATCTGAATCCCCCTCCAACCATTCCGGTTCCGCAGCCGCCCTGCAGAAATGTTTACATTTTCCTATCTTTCAACATTATAGCGGACGCCCTTGCATTCATCAAGAGGCTATTTTACAGACGATGTACATTTTCAGCATAAAAGTTCCGTTCCATTACGGCGCCGCGAGGCCTTTTGCCCCCAGCATCATGACCTTGGTCAGATGTGAGCTGCACCATAACGCATTTTATACTGCAGACCGCCAGGATTTACAGTGATGCCTCCAGGAAAGTATCTGGCTGGCGGTCCGCAGTCGGGTTGTACTGTAAATTCAACAGGTGTGCAGTATAAGTTGCAGGTGGCTATTTCACGGCCAGACACATTACTCCGCCAGATACATCTTCAATCCGGCTTCTATCTTCTGAACTGTCTCTTCCTTAGACCGTGTACCATCTAAATATTCCCCAAGACATTCTATCAACACTTCACGTATCTTGGCATCTTCCTTAACCGGTTTATCCAAAGTCTCACATATGGCAACCAGCCGGTCTGCCACTTCCTGCGAATAAGGTTTGATATCATATTGAATATATTCCCCGTCATCTGCCATAATCATTGTACTCCCCATATATGCGGAACGGTCTTTCGCCGCCTGCTTTTCCATAGATTTTCTGTTTACCGGGAATCCGTCAAAAAAATCTATATCCTGCATCTGTTCCGACAGTGCAAATTGCAGAAAGTCCTTTGCTGTATCCAAATATTCACTTTTCGTACAGATTCCCATTTGCATGGAAGGATAGAATCTGTTCTCAAAAGCTGCATAATCTCCTTTAATATATTCTACCATGGACAAGGGAGACATACATCCCAGAAAACCTCCCGATTTTTCAATTGCCAGCTTTGCCTGTGCGCCAAGATCCAACACTCCATAACTATACTCATTTTCCGGCCTGGAATTGATAACTCCGCAATTTTCCCCAATGGCTTTCAAGTATTCCAGGTACTCTCCCATTGCCTCTTGATCCAATTGCTTATCCCGAACAATTTCATCACAGAAATAAGGATAAAATATATCCACCAATTCCGCCACGGTTTGAGAACCCATATAGCTGTCCTCTGCCTGGCTTAAGAATTCTGCCAGTGATTTCATTGAACTCATATTATCCGATGTGATATCCCTGCCCAACGCCATAGGAAACGCAAACTGGAGCGGCACCACATATCTGCTGCCATCTTCCCGCACATAAGCACCCGTAATATTGGACAGCAGTTCCCCGCTTTCTTCCATGGGCTTGACCACATCCTCCAGATTCACCAACAGCCCCTTCTCCCCGTAGGAATCCGCATTTAGCTGATCCAAGACCAGAATGTCCGGTGCGTTATCTCCCATAAGCATTGTATTCAGCTTCTTATAGACAGCATCATAGTCGGGCACCTCAAAATAGTACATTGGATATTCATTTTCTATGGTGATCAGCACCTCCGGATGGGCTTTGTGATACATGATTGCCGCCTGTTTGAGCATAGAGTTCTCACACACCGAATACAACTTCAATACCTGTGTCACCTCCGAAACCGCATTGGGATCATACTCATATCGATGTAGCTTCAGCTCTGCACCAACCTGAAACAGAGCATAAATGCTCCCATCCTCCATCACCGCCATATCTTTACATGTGCTCTCTTTCATGGCAAACTCCGTATCCATGCCCTCTGCCAGCTTCTCCCATTGGGACTCTGCTGCCGTGTCTGCCATCCGGAAAATGCCGTCCTCACCAGCCGCGATCAAAGTACCATCCTTTAATACCCCCAGCGCCAGGCTGCCCGTACCTCCAATTGATATGACCCCGCTTCCTCCGTTGATCGCATCACTGCCTGCGGTAACAGGAAGCATCACTGCCTCACTGCTTTTGCCCTCCCTACGTTTTTCAATCTGCCCTCCGGCATTCAGGTAGACATTTTCGCCATCTGTCACTGCTTTTCCATCATAAAAAAAAGTAAGTTGTTCACTCTCAATGACACTGCCATCCTCCCCGCCCAAAATATCTATCGAAGAATAAGAATATGTTACCAGTGTACCGTTATCCAGTGCTGCCAATCCCTGTATCATATCATAACCGCCCCACAGCTCATTTGGAACAGACCATTTCTCTGGCGTAATTTCCTCGGCAACAGCTCCTTCTCCTTTCCACAGATGTCCCTTATATTCTTCCTCCCCCTCTGCCACATACCCGGCATAGAGATACTGCCTGTCACCTTTTCCCTGCACAAGCTGCAGATCCAGCCAATCTCCGCAAGCAAATGTCAGCGACGCAAGCCAATCCTGTGTCACATCCACAAGCCTTTCATCCTGTCTCTCCCACTCCCGCAGAATGGTTTTCCCGTCCTCTTGCTCCATTGTCAGAAAGTGCAGCATATCATTTTCTGTAAACATCTGCACAACTGTCTGATCCTTCAGTTCCGCAGGCAGCGCTTCTTCTCTTTCCACATACCTGCCCCTGGCCGAATCCGGCGCACTGTCGCTCCCTTCTGACAGTGACTCCTTCTCTCCTTCCGCTTTCCCACAGCCGCCAAATACACCTGCAAAAAGCGTCATAGTCAGCATACATGCCAGCCACTTACCACACTTGCCTTTTCTCATTTTCTTCATTTTCCTGCTACCTCCTGGTACCGATGCTGTCACTATCCACAAATAGGACAGCACCCTTTTACTATATTTGATTCTATTTCTTGAATATGGTATCAGAAAAATGTCAAATGCCTGTGTTCGACTTGTGCCTAAGTTGTAAAATCTATGTAATTATTCAGACAGCACCCCCGGAAACCACATATGATATCAGGGAATTGGAATCATAATTTTCAAAGTAAACATTCCATCCGCTGCTTTTGTGCTGCATTGTCCCCCATATTTTTCAACTGTGGATTTCATATTGGGAAGTCCAAAGCCATGTATGAATGTATCCTTTTTCGTAGTACCTCTTGTTTCGGCGCAGTCATATAATGTGTTATTCTCTACAACAATCACCAGCATTTCCCGGACACGACTGGCCTTCACCGTTATCAGCCGTTGATTTTTAGGCAGCTTCTCGCTGGCTTCAATGGCATTGTCAAGGGCATTGCCGAAAATTGTGCTGATATCTAACAGCTCTATAAAAGCACTGTCTTCAAAGGAAATAATGGTATTGAAATCTATCTCCATTTCCTGCGCTATCTTAGCTTTATCCCGGATGATAATATCCAAAAATGGATTCCCTGTGTGATGATAATTTTCGTATTCCTGAATTTGGCTCTGCAGCTTTTGAATAGACTGTTGAACCTCCTGCCCATTTTCAGCCTGTGCCTGCAATAGCAGCAGATGATTTTTCATATCATGGTAGATACCGCGCACACGCTCCTCTTCATGCACTTTTTCGTTCAGATACGCCTGCCTCATTTCCAATCCCTGCGCACGATACGCTGTCTGTACCGAATTACAGATATAAGCCGCCAAATAAATACATCCAAAACTGGAGAAAATGGAAGCCCCGCAAATAGGATATACAATCACAGGCTCTTCCGGAAGAAACAAAATAATTGTAAAAACAGCAATACACGGAGCGACCATTAAAATATCTATGATCAGCCACATTTTTGCAATCAGGCTGGATATGATGTTCAGCAGATATTTTTTCAACCCCAGAAAAGTCCCCAGCCAAAACAGCAGCCGCAACAGCAGGGAAACTGTATGAATCGCAGTGCTGGCCAGCAATAATTCCTGATTCCATTCCACACTCTCTCCCCAGGGCAGACCGGCAGATGTAAAAAATATTTCACTTCCAATATCCAACATCAAATAGTTCACTGCAATCAGTGCTGGATAAAACACAAGTACAGCAGACAGTTTTTCAATCCAGTTTCCGCAGTGAAATATGGCAATATAAACACCGAAACCAACCAATGCGCCCAGAAGATTGGCCAGGTCGTTGGAATAGACAATCACAGTAGCTAACATACTGCAGGCAACAAACGCCAGTATTCGTATAATCCAATGTTTCCGCAGCGCCAAAAAAGTATGTAATATCCAAAAGAAAACAAATACATAACCCCATTCTAATAAAAAAGAGACAATATCAAGAAATCGAATCACAACATATCCCCCCAATACTCTGTCAATTGTTCCATAAATACTTTTCGTTTTGGCTGGCTGATGGGAAGATGCTCCCCGGTGATTAATGTGATTTCCAGTTTTTTTACTCCTTTTACATAGGCCAGATTCACAAGATAACTGCTGTGGCAGCGCACGAAACCTTGTCCTGTCAATTGCTGCTCCATCTCTTTCATCCTCTTATAGCAGACAATTTTTTCCTGTTCTGTATGCAGAAGCAGATTGCGGTTATAGGTTTCCACAAACCGCAGCGATTTCAGGAACACTTTGTATTTCCCTGTATCATTCGCAATCACCATGGCTGGACTATCGCCTTTTTGATGCTTTTTTAACCAATGATCCATTTCTGCTTTCAGCCGTACATATTTTATGGGCTTAATGATATAATTGACCGCTTGATACTTATATCCCTCCAAACCGTATTGAGTAAGTGTAGTCAGAAAGATAATGCTGACCTTTTCATCTATCTGACGAACACGCTCTGCTGCCCGCAGACCATTTACCATCCGCATCTGAATATCAAGAAAAATCAAATCAATCGTAGTATCATACTTTTCCATAAGTTCCATACCATCATAATAAGCGGTTACCTTGATTTCCTCTCCCGTTTCGGCAGCGTATTGATTTAATAATCCGTCTAAATATGCAACAAACTCTCTTTCATCATCACAAATCGCTATGTGTATCATTTATTTCTCTCCATAAACTGTATTCCATGGCATATTATACTGTATTTAGGTCCTGTTCTCAATGGAAATTTGAGAGAAATTTCTGTAGTTGCAGATATCGTCGGGAATTCAGTCAAGATTCACAATGTCCAAATATAATTGCAGATGAAATACTTCCTTATCACTTGAAGAACTGCCATCCGCATCTATTTTACTGGTCATAATCAGATTTGCCGTCATAGCGGCATATATGCCTTCGCTTCCAATGCTTTGATATGCGGTCCGAATATTATTTTTCGGCACCCCATTCTCACCTTCGGACGAAGTATTGCTTTCTGCAAAGCCAAAAGAATTCGCATAATCCTGTAAAAACGTGCCCGGACGTTCCACTATCCCGGATTCGGACGAAAGCAGGAAGCTTACCGATGCCTCCAATACCTGCCCGCTTTCCCCATGAAGAAGCAGTTCTGCCTCCACCCCCTTGCCCTCCAGCGCCACCGTCCAATAACTGTATAACTCGTTTCTATCCTCTCCTTCCATTCCGCCCTCCCGGGGCGACCAAAGATAACAATTTGCTTTATATTCCTGCATTCCTTCCGCAGACACACCAAAATAGGGCATGCAAAAATCCTCCATCCATCCCTTGCCATATTCTATAGCCTGTGCCATGGACAACTGGCCCTGCCAGGGTTCATGAGGATAAACCTCCCCATTGCTCCGCAGATTTTCAACTACCCGCACCAGCTCTGCCTCTGATAACATTACCCTCTCCGCTTTCTCCGACACAAGTACTTCCACATCGCCATCCTGAACAAGTATTTTCACTGCCCCGCCTCCCTGCAGCAGGTTCACCTCCTCCTGTGCCAGTCGGCTTTGCACGCCATACAGCCCTCCAAAAGCAATCCCCAACGCAGACAGAATCCCCAGCAAATTGGTAAATTTATGCTCCTTCCTTTCCATGCTCCACAGCTTCCATCTTTCCCAACTACTCAAATCTATTCTCTCCATCCTTCTCTAATGAACCCTCTACGTCCTTCTCACACACCAAAGAAAAACTTACCTTTGTCCCTTCCCCCTCCCTGCTCTCAAACGTAAGCTCACCCCCATGTATTCTCGCAATCCTGTCCGCCAGAGCCAATCCCAGCCCGGCGCCATGCTGTTTCCTGGAACGGGCTTTGTCCACCATATAGAAAGCCTCTGTTATCCGGGAAAGCTCTTCCTCCTCCATACCACATCCATTATCTCCCACACAGATCCAATACTTTTCTTCCTTCCTTTTCCCTGCTATTTCTATCCGGCTGCTGCCTGCTTTGACTGCATTATCCACAAGATTGATTAACAGCGTCTTCAACAGATCATAATCCGCCCGAACAAAAGCGCCGTCCGCCTGCAGCCGAAGTTCTATTTTCTTTTCCTCCAAAAGAGGTGTAAGCCCCTCCACAGCATCCTGCAATAACGCCTCCGCCCACATTTCCTGCAAAGGAAACTCCTGCCTGCCCAATATGGTCAAATCCATTAATTTCAAAGACAGCGCCTCCAATCGCATTCCTTCATTCCAAATATGCCAGGAGGCCTTGCGTATCTCTTCCCTGGGAAGCTCTTTTTGATACATTGTGTCTGCATAGCCGATAATTGATGTAAGCGGTGTCTTTAATTCATGGGCAAAATTTGCCACAAAATCCTCCTTCTCCCTGGCCGCCTTGGACAACTCCCCAATCTTCTCTTCCACAGCGTCAGCCATTTGGTTAAAACTCACTGCCAGGGCCCCGATTTCATCCTTTCCAGCCCTGGCAAACCTTTCCCGATAATCTCCCTCTGCCATCCGACGTGCCGCCTTGGACATTCTCTTTAACGGCCCTGTCAAAAATGCTGACAAAACACTCAGCAACACCATGCCTGCCGCCATTGCCGCCACATAACAACGCATAAAATATTGCTGCATAGTATCCTGCTGTTTCATGGTTTTACTGATATCCCATTCCGTGACAAAGTAAATCAACCGCTCTTCTGTCACAGCGCCTATACCATCCCATTCCCTATACTCTGCGCTCTCTGCCGTGTCCCATGCAGCCACTTCCGTACTATCTGTTGTTTCGCCCATTATCTCATCTGGATTTCCGGCAGAAGATATCTCCGTACAGACCAGCAGACTCCCCACCAGAACAGAACCGCCGCCGGGTGTATCCCTGAACTGATACACATGTGCGTCTTCCGACAAGCCCTCCAAAAACGCCCTATCCACTTCCTCTATTTCCGAATATATCGGCGTCTTATCCTCCGAGAAGAATGCCACAGGACTGCTTATCTCTTCCGCAAGACTCTGCAGCAGACTGTCCGACCACCCATGATGCGTGATTCCGGCTTCAAAATCAAACTGCCCTTCCGGAAATGTCTGCCCCTGATAGGGCGTCTGTTGTTCCATAAAATAATAGCTTGTATAACTTCGGTCTTCTGCGCCGTCACCGTTTTCTACAGCATCCTTCTCTTCCAGATACCACTGTTCTCCGAAGTTTTCCTGCCCCTCAACAGCCCCTTGCGAATCTGAGAAATTCCCCGTAAAAGGAACTATTGGCTTGATGGTATACACCTGCTTTTCTCCCGGAAGAAAACTATCCTCAATACTGAACACAATGGTAATGTCCGAATATGTCAACATCGCCGACTGAACAGTGAACTTATCATATTGGTACTGTTTCAGAGCAAAATCCACTTCCCTTGCCATACTACTTTCCAGCGAATAATGAAGAAGAAAATAGCCTGAGACAGAAAATGCCAATCCAAATAACAACATTCCTATGAAAAATATTTTAGTAAAGAGCCGCATCCTATCCCTCCAGCCTGTAACCTATGCGGAATATGGTTTTGATCCGCTCTTCCCACCCCAATTTCTTGCGCAGCCGTTGTATATGAGAGTCCAGTGTTCTTGTCTCTCCCAGGAAAGGTTCCCTCCACACCTTTTCGTACAATTGTTCCCGATACAAAGCCACATTTTTATTCTGCACCAATTCCACCAGCAGATCAAACTCCTTCGCGGTAAGCGTAACCGGACATCCACCCCTGGTCACCTGCCTGGACTCCGGATCAATGGTCACATCTCCCAATTCCAATTGCCTCCCGTTTGATCCCATTCTCCGCAATACAGCTTCCACCCTGGCCAACAGCTCTCCCACCTGAAATGGCTTCACAAGATAATCATCCGCGCCTGCCTTCAAGCCTCTGATACGATCCTCCACCGCCCCTTTGGCAGTCAGAAAAATAACCGGAATCCCACTGGGCTTGATATATTCTAACAGCTCATAGCCATCCAATTTCGGCAGCATAATATCAAGCAAGATCAAATCAAATCTTTCCCTTCCAATCCAATCAGCGCCCTCCATGCCGTCATGGGCACAGACACAGTGATAATGCTCCGCACACAGATTCATACGAATCAACTCGGCAATCGCTTCGTCATCTTCCACAATCAAGATATCTGCCAAGAAATCCACCTCCCTGCCATATTCACATCACAATACGATTCACAGCTTCCCATTTTTTAACCTTACCATTTTTCAATAACAACCTTTTCAAAAACAACCACTTTCGTCTCAACATTATGCCATAAACTCCTTCTATTTTCAATCACTGCTGTCCATTTTACAAGCCTTAGTATTCCTCGTTGGTTACTGTTCACTCCGTGACCAGTAACTGATGCACAGAAATCGCAAATGCAGCGATTTCGCGCACGACTGTCTCGGGTTTTTCACGCATAAAACGCGTGAAAACGCCTCGCGGTGGCGTAGGTGTGAAAAGTAACCCTCGTTGTCACTAATCACGTAGTAAACAGCAACTTCCTATGCGTTTTCATCCAAAAACAGGACGGGTAGATTTTCATTTATAAACGAAAATCTACCCGTCCCATACACTCCAAAATACAGCCCAGGTGAAACTTTAAATTTTATGAAAAATATTCCTTGCCCTTACAGCAATCCCCAAAGAGATAACACCCGCAAATAAAATCACGCCAAACTCATACCCCCTGCAGATTTGAAACAGTATACCATAAAGAGCATTTCCCAAAGGTTGTGCGCACATGGAAACGGTGAGAATGACCGCTATTACCTTTCCGATCAGGTTCTGAGGCGTTTCCGCCTGAACGAAAGACATGGTCTGCACCGTGAAAATTGTCGAAAATACCATAATCATAAAACAACATATGGTCATAACCACATAACCAACCATCCCTGACCCGGAAGCCATCAATACCACCCCCATGGGAAACACACATCCTGCACAGGCTATTATCAGATTTCCCGCCTTTTGTATCACCAGCTTCTTCGCAAAGATACCTGCACCAATACCCCCGATCAGTCCTCCTGCCGCCAATGCCCCTTCCGCAAAACCGTACAACCGATTCGCCAGCATTGCCTCTAAGGACAATACCTCCGTCACCATATACGGCAGCCCCACAACGATCATAGAAGCCAGGAACAAATTAACGCCGCAGATCACCACCAACCCTTTTCCAAGTACAGGCTTTTCTATCCGAATAAAACGGATACTTTCCGCGAAATCCTTTTCTATGGTTTTCCATACACCGACACCGGAATCCTGCTTTACAAAGGGTATGGTAATAAACAGTTCCATAACCGCAGACATCAGAAAACACACGATACAACCCCACAACACAGGTTCTAACCCATATTTGCTGTATACAATCCCCCCAAGGACGGGCCCCAATAAGGATGAAAATGAACTTATGGTATTAATGATAGAGTTTGCCTCCATGTAATGCTCCGGACTTACCAATGCCGGAATACTCGCCTGCACAGAAGGCTGGTATGCACCTGCAATTCCATACAATAGCATTAGTGCAACCGTTATCAGAAGAACCAGATTTCCCCTACCCATCAGCAAAGAAAACAGCACAAGCACTGCCGCCGTGGAAAAATCCAATACCACCATAATATTCCTTTTATTCACCCTGTCAGCCACAATCCCCCCAATGGGCGACAATAAAATTGCCGGAAGAAACGCACAGGCTGTCACCATGCCATAAACTGCGGAAGACCCCGTATCGTTCAATAGATACAGCGGCAACGCAAATCGAATTGCAGCATTTCCAAACAACGAAATAATCTGCCCTATCACCACCAGCGCAAAATTTCCGGTAAACAATCTTTGCTTCATCCCTTACACCTCCATTTTTTCCAATCCTTTTGCAAGCATTTGATATGCTATATAAGCTGCCATACTCAATAACACACTGACCAGGAACAACACCAAAAGGAAATGGTTGGGTGAACTTGCTATCAGATTGGGAACAAAGCATATCATGATGAATGAGCATATTATAGTCGCCATGACTGAACGCTTTTTCCACCCTGCCACAGCAGAAATAACCCCTACTGCGGAAGATAAAACACCCGCAAAAAAGCTGGATAACAATATGAGAACTACGATATACCAACCTGCTTCACCAATTGATGCTTTATGTAAAGATGCCACTGTCAGCTCCGGTTCTATTGCAAAAATTTCTGATGTAATATACATCCCTCCCATGACCAACACATTGCTGATAAATGTACTCAAAGTGGTAATGCTGATAAGAAGCAGACACTTTACCCTGAGACTTAACTTTCGCCTGATTGGATAGGTAAGTAAAACCACTGCATTTTTTCCACAATATTCTTCCACTATCACTCTTGCTGCCACAACCGCCGAAAAAACCCCAAAACAAGCGAAACCTATGGCTGTCATCAGCGCAAATAATCCATTCCAGCTTGTAAATAACTCCCCTTCCTCAGGAACATCCCTTCCCAGAAACAGGAACATAATTCCCAATGCCAACAGACTTACAAATATCCCAAGTATTGCCCACAGATACGTGGATAGCCGTACTTTCATCATCTCAACTTGATACAGGTTCATATTCATTCCTCCTCATAAATCCTACAACATACTCCTCAAAATGCTCACCATACTCCAACGCCTTTTCCGCCACTGAAAATTCCTGTTTGATGCAGCCATCGGAAAGAATACCTATGCGATCTGCTGTATGACGTATCTCTCCAATGATATGACTCGACAGTAAAATCGCCATACCATCATCCGCCAACTTCCGCAGAAGCTCCCGCATCTGCGCAATCGCAATGGGGTCAAGTCCATTCAGCGGCTCGTCCAAAATCAGCAATTTCGGCTGATGAATGATTGCTCTTGCCAGTCCGAGCCTCTGTCTCATGCCAAGAGAATATTGGGAAATAGATTTCGGCCCTGCGTTGTCAAGCCCAACCAAATGCAATACTTGGGAGATATCTGCCTTTTTTTGCATTAACATAAGATGCATGGAAAGAATATCAGCCGCATTCAAATGCTCGTAAAATACAGGCATTTCTATCATGCTTCCTACATTTGACAGATATTCCTGATGCTCACATATGTCCCTGCCCAAGACAAAAATGCTCCCTTCATCTTTTCGCTGCAATCCAAGTATCATTTTCATCAAAGTTGTCTTTCCGGCGCCATTGACCCCTAAAAGTCCATATATTTCCCCTTTGCTAATTTTAAAACTGCAATGGTTTATTACCTGCGATAAACCATAACTTTTGTATACAGATTTCACTTCAACAATCGCTTCCATGACTCCTCCATCCCATACCGCGCGACGGTATGTATTTTCTTAAAAAGTATCTGCCCATATTGCAGGGCAGATGTTTCATAAATAAAAGTCCCCAGCCATACACTCGTTTACTTATTTTTCTGATAAACAGATGCCAGTTCCTGTAGCCTTCCCAACATTTCATCATCCACGACATCCAGCCCAAAACCTTGCATCATCTGGGCAAAAACTCTGAATTTGCGATACGATTCTTCCGGGGAATTGTCAAATACCATTGGATTCATCCAGATATTAGCAGCAAGTAAGATCAACTCCGCCAATTCCGCCGGATATTCCGTCCGGATAGAACCATCCGCAATCCCTTCTTTCAAAATCGGCAGGATATAATCCGGCGCTGCTTCATCCACTGTCTCACGAAAAATGCTGAAAAGCAGCCTTGGACTATTACTGAAATCAGGCGCCACCGTAAATATTTCATCTTGTACCGATCTGCACAGAGATTCCTTGAAAATAGTTTTCAGCTTTTCCTTCCCGGTAAGGTCAGTGCGATCACGTATCACAGCCAACATTTGATTGGATTCTTCTGTCATTTTGTCCGTAACCGCAACCAGAATATCCTCTTTTGATTTAAAATGATGATAGATGGCTCCCTTGCTGAGTCCATCCAAATGATCAATCATATCCTGAATTGAAGTATGCTCATACCCCTTTTCCATGAACAGTCGAAAGGCAACATCCAATATCCGCTGAACTGTTTCTTCCGGGTGCTTATTTCTGGCCATATTATCCTCACCCCCTTAACATACCAATGGTATGTTTTATATTATCATACCATTGGTATGTATGTCAAGTAAAATGTGCTTTCCTATTTTGAGCCATTATTACTGCGTCATTATTCACTCCGTGACCAGTAACTGATGCACAGAAATCGCAAATGCAGCGATTTCGCGCACGACTGTCTTGCGGTGGCGTAGGTGTGAAAAGTAACATTACTGCTTCAATCCCACTGCCCGGGAAACCTTTGCTTTGCAGGTGTTTCAAAATGCTTCGTGAACTCTTCATTCTCTTCTTTGGGCAATTCTTCAAATACCGTCGGTTCCATGAACTTACCTCCGAATCTTGCAAGACCGCCTTCTACAAGCTCCACCCCTAAGAATGAATCAAAATTTTTACCATCCATCGTTGTAATTCCGAACTGATCACAAGTATGAAAACCATGCAGCGGATAATAATCAGGCTCCCCAAATATCACAACACCTTCAAAACCTTCCTTTTTCGCTAATGCAAGTGTCTCTTCCAACAATACCCCGCCAATACCGCAGCCCTGCCATTCCGGCGCTACACACAAGGGTCCAAAAGTCAGTATTTCTTTTTGCTTATCACCATTTTGCAGCATTGCTCTTACATAACAGATGACCCCAACTACTTCACCATTCACTTCAGCCACTCTTGAAATCTGAGGTATATATACATCACTGTTTCTCATTTTATGTACCAATAAGTGCTCATTACATCCCAGATGATGTTTATTCCAAAATGCCCGTAAAGTAACTTCCTCCACCTTGTGATACTCGTCTTCCTTTTCTTCACGGATCACAATATCTTCTCTTTTTACTTTGCTTTTTCTCGGAAAATATCCTAAATCAAGCCGTACTTCTTTCCTTTCAATATCACTGTTAGAATAGCAGCAGATGTCAAATCCAATCAGTTCAAAACCTTCCTGCAGATAGAAATGAATCGCTGCCACATTACAAGATTGCGTTTCCAAAATAACCGCCCGCCGATGTTCCAAGTTAGCTTGTTCCTTCGCAATTTTCATCAGTGCATGTCCAATTCCTTTTCTTCTGTGCTTTTCATGCACCCACAATTCTGTCACCATCAGCCTGTTAGACCATTCCTCTGGGCAAGTCTCTATGCAGGCAATCAATTCCTGCTTACCGTCGTTTTCTTCTATCACACCCCAGGCAAACGCTTTCTCCCAATGATCCTGATATAACTTGTCCGGGAAATCATATTCCTCCGGATAATGTGAAATAGGTTCGCTCAATTTCTTCTTCGTGAAGCCTACCTGAAATCCATTTTCATTCTTATTCATTTGCACATCATAATATTCTTCCGTCGTGTATCTCATTGGTATAGGCACATTTTTCCATTGCTCTTTGGGAAGATGAACTATTTTGTACTGCTCTGAATTCATATTTGATCACCTCTTAACATGAAATTTTTCTTACCATACAACTAAAGAAACTCCTCACAGCAAGCTGCATGGAATCAAACCCTCTGATTGATGAAAACATCTCACTAACGTCATCTAATTAAGAATACCACAATATACCTCTGTTTTACAATAAGTATTCACCATTCTCTTGCTATTTCTGATTCTATATAATACAATAGAAAAACAGGCAACATTATATGTTCCTGAAATAAATAAGGAAGGGGTGTTATCATATGAGGAATATGGTTCATGCAATTACAGTAAATGGGAGGGTCATGGCACCTGACTAAAAGTATTACAGGTGCGGAAAATCAGGAGGTTTTATGTCACTTAACTGGATTAACGTAGAAGAATACTCTTTTAACAGCTTTCTTTTGATGGAGCGTTTTCAGCTTAGATTTCTCCTCAAAACGGCAGAACAACATAAACAGCTTTCCGAACAGCTTGGAATTGCACTTTGGGCGAATCCCGCGGTTCGGTGGTATTTCCTGCACAAATGCCCTGAGTGCGGAGCCTTTGTGGAAAGCCTGGAAGCAAACGTCCAAAAAACGGCGGATGCGCAGAATGTACGTGCTGCTGAATTGTATGTGCTCTCTTCTGTGGAGGATTTTGTCACTTACACAACACCGGAAATAATGGATGAAAAGTGTGATTTCATTTACGCATGGAATAAGGAACGGCTTTTCGAGCTGACGGATTTCCAGGGAAAAACGGTTCTTGATATAGGGAGCGGTTCAGGGCGTCTGACTTTTGCTGCTGCCGAAAAAGCCATGGCGGTTTATGCCTGTGAGCCGGTAGATTGCCTGCGTGAATACCTGCGTGATAAGATAAGACAGGAGAAAATTAAGAATATCAGAGTGGTGGACGGAATGGCAGACAGCCTGGCTTATCCGGACAATACCTTCGATATTGTCATGTCCGGCCATGTAGTGGGGGATGATTATGAGACGGAGCTATCCGAGATTTTTCGTGTGGTGAAGTCCGGCGGCTGGGTTCTTGATTGTCCCGGAGAAGACAGCCGGAAACGTGAACCTGACAGAGAACTTATAAGGCATGGTTTTGAAGAATTTCATTATACAAGCTCGCTGGGCGGGGATGTGTATCGCTACCGGAAACAGATTTTTAAGAATCACTGAGCAGAAACAGGAATGTCAGAAGAAAGTCTTATAGACTGTGAATAGCGGCGGCAGGAACAAAGTTCCTGCCGTCTTTTATTTCACTTGCGTACAAATACATTTTGCAAGCCCATCAACCACCTGAGTATATCAGCAAATATCCCCCAACATCACAACCCGATCATACTTCTTCAAGATTTCCGCTTTTCCACGATGGGTTACCGCTATCACAAGGCAATCTTCAAGCTCCAACACCCGCTCTTCTACTTCCAAGGCAGTTTTTTCATCCAGATTTGCCGTAAATTCATCCAGGAGTAATATTCTGCTCTTTCTCAGCAGAGCTCTGGCAAGGCTGATTCTCTGCTTTTCCCCGCCGGAGAAATTCTTTCCATTTTCATTGATCACCGTGGACAGTCCCTCCGGAAGAGCATCCACCAGTGCCTTTAATCCAGCCTGTTCTATGGCAGCATCTATCTCTTCGGAAGTGTAATTATCATTGTATAAGGCAATATTATTCCTGAGGGTGTCCTGGAACAGAAATGTCTCCTGAGAAACTACCGAGATTATGGTTCCCAGACACCCCCTTCTCAACTGACGCAGCTCCACATCGTCAAAGATAATTTTCCCGCGATAATCCGGATAATACCCCATCAACAGCGCCAATAAAGTACTCTTTCCGCTGCCGCTGCGGCCCATCAGCGCATAATGTTCTCCCGCTTTCATATGAAATGAAACATCCCGAAGCACTTCCCTGTCTTCACTATAGCCAAAAGACAGATTTTCAATCCGGATTCCTTTTCTGAAATCAGACAAAATTTCCCCACCCTCTTCCTCTTTCCGCTCCATCAATTCTCTGAAACTTGTCTGCAAGGGTTGTGAAGCACGAAAATTGGCAGCAATAGAAGGAATTATGGTAATGGGCGATACAATATTTCCAATCAAATGCCCGAAAGCAACCACCATCCCCGCAGAAAACATACCCTTCAGCGAAAAATATGCTGCCACGGCCATTACCAGAACCGTAGAAAGCAAACCTACAAATTGGCCTGTATAAGCACACTGGATTCTGCAATTTTCGCTCCTTCTTTTTGCTTCCTCCATTTCCCTGTTTTCCCTGTCATGCTTACTTAAAATATAAGGCAGAATACCAAAGGAATGTACCAACCGGAAACCGCCGAAATCATCTTTGATTTCCGCCATATATGTCTCCATTTTCTCTGTAAAATGTCTGGTGGCTCTCTCCAGCGGCTCCCCGGTAAGCCGGGTTACGCCCATGGTGAGAAATGCCAGGAATATCATCAGTACCAGCATAACAGGCTGAAACAAAATGCAAATTGTCCCTGCTGCTGCCATACCCACCAGACATTCCAGCATACACACAATATTTCCAAAATATACTGTCTCGAACAAATTCACATGATTGTTCAGCTCATTCATATACCCGGCACTGTTTCCCGTATCGAAATCAGCCACGGTTTGATTCATGATTCCCATAAACAAATCTTTCTTTAGAGAATATCTTGCCTCAGCCAATATTCTGTTTTTCAGTCTATGGTATAATATGGAAGCTGCAATATAAATGATGATGTACGCCACACTCGCCAAAAGGATTTTCACCAGTTCCCCTGTTCCCTTCCCGGCACAATCCACCAGTGCGCTCATCACCAGAGAAAATAAACTTCCGCCTCCGCAGTCCAAAACCAGCAATACCATAAAAAGCCAAAACTGCAACCTGTTTTTCGTCATGTAATGATACATTTTCTTTTTTCTTCCTCCCTTGTTTCAACTCCGCATCCCTCCTCCCAGCATCAGAAGTCCGCAGACAACTTTCCATCTGCTTCACAGCCGGACATTCGTCTGAACGCTGTCCTGATGGATCTACCCTCTTATACTTCCTGGAATGACTTGGATTTTCTTCTATCATATCTCTTCCGGACTCCACCTGCCAGCAATCCGGAGTTGTAAGAAATACAACCAAACATTGGGAAAAAGAATGCCGCCAAGAGGGGGCAACCCCCACCTCTTTGGGCGGCACAAACAATTATAAACCGCGGCAAGCCTGGAAGAACGCTGTTCTTGCGTTCTTCCGTGTGTAACTTCTTAGTCAGCGTACTTTGCCGGCTTAGAATTTTTTTGCACACTTTTACAGCCGCTCAATCAATTGACGGTTTCTCTGGGCGACATATTGGTTTTCAAACAAGTCCGGAATCTGGGACAGCATGGAAAACAGCTTCTCCTTCACCGCTTCATATTTTTGTTCCATACTTTTATCCTGGTATAATTTTGCCAGAATCCATAGAAACTGATAATAATCCATTTCACTGCCATATTCCTGAATCACCTCTCCGCAAGCTTCCGTTGCTGCCACATCCCCAATCCCAGCCGCGGCCTGTACATACTGATTCCACAGGGATACATTTTTCTCCGAAGGCGGCAGCATCAATACTCTTGCAGAGACATCTGTCTGCTGGATTTCCAGTATTTCTTCATAACGCCCCAAAATCAATAAAATCTCAAAATACAGACACAAAGTATCATGAGAAGGATTTTCCTCATAATTCTTCCTGCACTCCAGTAAAATGAAGCGATTCTTCCCCAGCATAGTATGCAGTTGAACTCTTTGAAGCCGAAAGGGCATCTCTCCGGTTCTCTGCGCCAGCTCTTCTGCAATACGCAACGCCCTCTGGGCGGATTCCCAGCCCTGCTGCAGGAGTAAGTGCATTTCATTGCCTTCCAATATCTTCTTCTGACATTCTAACTCCGCTTTATCCCCCATTTCGTTTTTCAAAGCAGAATTGATGGTCTGATTCTGGGAATGAATACAATCCATAGCTTCCCGAAAAGACTTCTCATCCCTTAAAACAGAATATTTCAGCACCAGATCCTTTACCCTGTCCAAAGCAGTTCTGCCAAACAATTCATCCACACTGATACCGAAAAAATCCGCTATCCTGGGCAAAAGGGCAATATCCGGAGTACCGTTTCCCACCTCCCACTTGGAGATGGTCTGGGGCACCAGAAATAGATACTCCGCCAGCTCTGTCTGAGTAACATGCCTCTCCTTCCTCAACGCAGCTATTTTCTCCCCAATGGTTTGTGCCATCATCTGACCCTGCCTTCCTGTTTTACTTCTGCCACATTTCTATGAATCCAAATCTTCCACTCGAAAACTTTCCGTTTTCAAATCACAATAATATCTCCCCTTGACTGCCGTAAACTTCAACACACAGTAATCAGGGTCCGTTACGCCCTGCTTATAATACATAGTGTCTCCTATCTGCCATATTTCTCTCTTTATTTCGTCATCCTGCAACACTTCCATCGTACCAGTCAGCATAATGCCCTCATACTTAAAACGCCCTTTATTATAGCAATAAATGCTCGCCCTGGAATTTCTCATATACTGCTGTGCCCGCATGGAAGATGTATTCGTGGAAAAGTAAAAACAATTCCCGTCTATTTTGCGCGGCGCAAACATAGCTTTCATATTAGGAAATCCCTCTTCATCTACAGAAGCAATAAAAGCTACCTTTTGCTTTTGGATAAATTCAATCATGTATTCTCTTGTTTTCATTGAAACTCCTCCTCTTTTGATTTAGAAAATGCTTTGTTTGTACGCAGAACTTCTGTCAATGTGTCAAGGATCCGGGCAAGATATTGTTCAAATTGTTTCTGTTCCTTCTCTGAAAAACCTTGATAAAATAATGTGTTCATCTGCTGAGATACCATCTCATATTTTGCCTGCAGAGATTTCGCATATTCTGTCAGCGTTACAATGGTTTGACGGCGGTTCTGCGGATTGATATTCCTTTCCACAATTCCCTTATTCACCATTCCGTTTATGACGACAGATACCGTATTCTTGGCAAGAGAGGTCTTCTCACTGATTTCACTGATTGTAAGATGATCCGTTTTCCATAAGATAAACAAAATCCTGCCCTGCCCGCCGCTTATATCAATGCCATTTTCAAGTAATAGCCTTTCAAAAATTCTATCCTGCAACTGCTTTATCTGTGTAATGTAAAATCCACCTTTTGTTTCCAATCTATCACCTCAAATCCTATTAGAACATTTCTACATAGAACAATATAAAGTCTACCATACTTTACTCAGGAAATCAACCTAAAATGCAAGTTACTGTTCACTTCGTGACCAGTAACTGATGCACAGAAATCGCAAATGCAGCGAT
>CAMWLE010000017.1 GCA_947175015.1 uncultured bacterium | reverse complement strand
ATCAAAATACATTCCTAATGTGATAAAGTAGCGAATGTGCAAAGAAACAACTTCTGATTTGGAGGTATCAGCGTGAAAAAAATACATTGTATAATAGCGCAGTTGATATTGTTGCTATGGTTTTTTTTGGATATGACAGGATTGTGTTTTGGAAATAACTGTTTAGTATCGAGGTCATATAAAGATGATGGTATATTTTTTCTAATTTATTTAATAGTTGTGATATTATTCATTGTTAAAGAACAAATTGGTAAATGGTTTGTAATTGTATGGCTTTCGATGTGGTTTGCGATACAGTTTATCTGCCACGAATGGTACACTATTTTTAATGATGGATTTATGGGTACATTAGAAAGAAAAATTGAGTATTTTTCAGGCACAATACAGTGGTTACAAATAGATGGTAAATATATACCCGATGTATATCATACTATATTGCATATTCTCATATTATGCGCCTTAATCAGTACCATTGTATATTCCATAAAGATTACAAAAAAGAAATAGATATTCCCGGTTTTTCTAAACATCAATTACCACAATCACAACAGAATAAGTAACACAGCGTCAGAGCGTATAGAAACCAGTATATGCGCTCTATTTTATTGTAAAGGAGCAGATTTAGGCTTTCCAAAGATGACGACACGAACAGGCATCCGCAAATGCCGCAGGAATGCCTGTCCAGCCAAGGGCCCGCCATACATAGATGAATTCCGGTCTCAGTGGTGTCCCGCAGCCCTCCCCGCCGCGGGGCAGGCTACTTCCCGGATACGCACAGATATGCCCCCATCCACTGCATGACCTCATTCTCAAAGGGGAACACGTCTCCCTCCGGCGCAGGCAGCTCTCCGTAAATCTCCCTGGTCTCCGTGGAGGCGTATCCCGTATCTCTGCAGACCTCCTCCCACTCTTGGATGTCGTAAATCCTGTCATGCAGGGAATCGCTGTCGCACAGTGTGCCATATAGGTATTCCCATTTTTTCGTATTCTCCGAACTATGGTCTCCCACGATGCTAATGTTGTACACCGCGTGGCCGCCCGGCTTCAGCACACGGTATCCCTCCCGGAAGCCGTCCATCATCTTGGACTGCATGCTCTCGAACCCGCCGTTGGAGACTACCATATCGATGCAGCCGTCCTGAATCGGCAGATGGGCGCAGTCGCATGCCAGGCACACGATGTCCACGTAAGGGTTCACCATCTCCTCACTGAAATACCGTTTGTTGTACTTGAGGATGCGGTGAGAAAGGTCTGCCATAATCACAAGGCAGGGCCAGTTGATGCGCTGTAAGTCATACTTGAGTCCATTGCAGGTGCCGCAGGCCATGTCCAGGATGACCCGGGGGCGGAGCCTGTTCAGCGCCTGCCAGCGCACCTCGCTGCAGGGAACCGTCCCCATCTGGTAGCGTGGATTGCCCGAATGGCGCTGCTCCCTGAGATAATCCTGGTAATTCTTCATGTACAGTGACCAGAGCTCTCCCGGTATCTCATGAGAACCAAAATATACGACTCCGTCCGTCACATCATAACAATGTTTGTTTTTACAAATATAGCTTATCTTACTTTCGTCTTTATTCTCAAGGGAAAGCCTTTCTCCGCATTCCGGGCAGCACATAAGCTCCGCGATCCGCCGCAGTCCCGGCTCCACAGCGCCTGTCATTTCTCCCAGAGCTTTTGCGAAATAGGGTGCCGTCTCCCGCAGCGTGCTCTCCCCAAGCAGGGCAGCGGGAATGGAGACTTTTCTTTCTTCTCTTTTTTCTTTGGGATGTCCTTCCTGGAATACTTTTCCTTCCATTCTTACGATGCCTGCCTGGACGGAGAGTTCCAGGCTTCCCTCGGACAGCTCCCTGGCGATGTTGTAGAGCTCCGTGTCAGAACAGTATGTGGACAGGCTGCGCAGTATCTTACGCCTTTCGATGTCCGGAAAGAGAGCTTCCACATTGGCGGGGAGCGCTTTCTGGCCGCTTTTCTGCGCAAACGCCAGATCCCCTTCCACGATGCTGTCTATGGTCATATGGAAAAGCCATGCCAGCTCCCGGAACATGTCAATGTCCGGCAGGTTTCGGCCTCCCTCCCATTTGCTGACCGCCTGGGCGCTGACGCCCAGCTTTTCAGCCAGGGACTGTTGTGATAAGCCTGCTTTTTTCCGCAGAGCCGCTATCCTGATTCCTATTTGTTCACGATCGATCATTTTGGGTACCTCCTGGTTTTCATATCAAACATCTCTCAAGCCGTGGGCTCGCCTGCCGCTAACCTTTATTTACAGTCGTCTGCCCTCCGCCCGCTCCCTGTCTGGAACAAGGGCTTTGGCCTTCCGCACTCGTTTGGCTCGGACAAGGCCTTGGGCTCTCCGGCTCTCTTCTGCCTCGTACAATGTCATTATACCTTCAAAAAGGTACTGCTTACCAGAACGCGGAGGTTGATATTTCCGATTTCCGGTTCAACCGGGAAGATACTAAGTTTTTGAAGCCCTTTCACTCCGAACTGGATTTCGTAAAGACTCTCGCAAGAACTCTTTCTTTGGGATCAGTTTTGCGTGCCGCCTTACGGTGATTTTTTATTATTATCCTGTCTTTATATAGAGAACTTTCCTACTATATAAAAAATAGAACCCACGCACCGCATGGATTCTATTTTATGAATGATTCCTTACATTCCACCAAAGAGTCTGAGTACAGAGGCATCATCCTGCATCTTCTTGCGCATCATGCTCATACTGTAATTCTGCAGCAATCTATTCTTCTCTTTCTCGGAAACAGCCTTGGGGATATCCAAATCCTCAATACGACTCCTGGAAGCCACCAGGTTCAGAGATGTGTTTGTATTGCTATTGTAAGCATGCTCTAAGGAATTCGTTGTTGCTCCGGTCTTACTTCTGGCCGAATTAATTCTCTCAATAGCGGCATCAATATCGTCAATATTGAAATTCTTTGTGACATCATAACCGTCAATTCCCAGAGATTTCAGCGTAACATTCTCCATCCCAATCTTCATGCCGGTGCCGTCAGCATTGGCCGCAATATGCATATCTGCCATGCTGCCGTCCATCAACTTCATTTCATTGTATTTGGTTCCCACTGCGGAACGCTCCACATCCTGCAAAAGCTGATCTATCTCACTTTGTATCATCTTCTTATCGGACTCGCCATAGAGACCATTGGAGGCCTGAATGCTGAGTTCACGAATCCGTTGCAGAGAATCTACCATGGTTCCCATAGCGCCGTCCTTGATATTGGCAACACCAATACCATCCTTGATATTGGCAGATCCCACATCCAGGCCATTGCTTTCCTTCTTCATCTTATTGACAATGGCAAGCCCCGCTGCATCATCTTTCGCTCTTTGGATTCTATTGCCGCTGGCAATTTTTCCGTAGATGGAATTTGTTTTCTGAACTCCGTAGATAGCATTTACATTACTAACTGATCCTACCCTCATTCGATACTCCTCTCCTGCACAAACCTGAAATTGTCTGTGCATATTATTTTTCTCTTATCTTAAGTATAATACAGCTCAAACCAAAATTCAACATTTCCGGGAAAAATTTCCAAATTTCATTTTTCATTTCTTGTTTCCAAATCTGAAACTCCCTATGCCGATTGCCTCACCACCTGCATAAGCTTCACAACAATTCATAACCTGTCAAAACTGTTACAAAGCAACAAAAGAATTATCATCCTCCAATTGCATTTCCTGTATACAACTGATAATATTTCCCTTTCTGGTCTATCAACTGATCATGGGTTCCCCGCTCTATAATGCGCCCCTGCTCCAGAACCATGATACAATCACTGTTTCTTACTGTGGAGAGCCTGTGAGCAATGACAAAATTGGTACGCCCCTTCATCAACGCATCCATCCCCTGCTGTACCAGCTTCTCAGTTCTGGTGTCAATAGAGCTGGTAGCTTCATCCAATATCAACACAGGCGGGTCCGCAATCGCTGCTCTGGCAATGGCAAGGAGCTGACGCTGCCCCTGACTCAGGTTGGCGCCATCGCCATGAAGCATGGTATTATATCCATCCGGCAATCTCCTGATAAACCCGTCTGCATTTGCCAGCTTTGCCGCCTTAATCACTTCTTCATCGGTTGCGTCCAGCTTGCCATAACGAATGTTCTCCATAACGGTATCGGTGAACAGATGTGTGTCCTGAAGCACAATCCCCAGGGAACGCCTTAGATCCGCTTTTTTGATCTTCGTCACATTAATAGCGTCATAACGTATCTTACCATCCTGTATGTCATAGAAACGATTAATCAAATTGGTAATGGTAGTTTTCCCTGCACCGGTAGCTCCTACAAATGCAATCTTCTGACCCGGTTTTGCATACAGTTCAATATCATGCAATATCATCTTATCATCATTATATCCGAAATCCACATGATCAAATACCACATCACCTTTCAATTCCACATAAGTAGTAGTGTCGGTTGCCTTGTGATAATGCTTCCACGCCCAAAGCCCTGTTCGATTGGCACTTTCCACAAGTTCCCCATCGGATTTTTTCTCTGCATTGACCAACTCAACATAGCCTTCATCCAGCTCCGGTTTCTCATCCATAAGCTTAAATATTCTGTCCGCACCGGCCAAAGCCATGATAATACTGTTAAATTGCTGGCTTACCTGGTTGATGGGCATATTAAAGGATTTATTAAAACTTAAGAAGCTTGCCAGACCACCCAATGTCAGTCCGGACACCCCTGTAATCGCAAGGATTCCGCCTACCACAGCACAGACCACATAGCTCAGATTTCCCAACTGCATATTCACAGGTCCCATAATATTGGCGAATTTATTTGCCTTATATGCACTGTCAAACAGTTGTTCATTCAACTGGTTAAACTGCTCCAGACTCTCCTGTTCATGGCAGAACACTTTTACCACCTTCTGGCCGGTCATGGTCTCTTCAATACAGCCATTTAACGCACCGATAGATTTCTGCTGTACAACGAAATATCGGCTGCTCAGAGACGCAATTTTCTTGGTAGACACCAACATAATCCCTACCATCAGCAATGTCACAATAGTCAAAGGAATATCCAAAATCAACATATATACAAAAACGCCCACAACTGTAATAACACTGTTGAGCATCTGCGGAATACTCTGGCTGATCATCTGCCGCAGGGTATCAATATCATTGGTATACAGGGACATAATATCCCCGTGGGCATGGGTATCGAAATATTTAATAGGAAGGTTCTCCATTTTCTCAAACATATCATTTCTGATATTCCTAAGTGTTCCCTGAGCCACATTGATCAGTATCCGGGACTGGGTAAAGGAC
The DNA here is from genome assembly GCA_947175015.1 of uncultured bacterium. Taxonomy (GTDB): domain Bacteria; phylum Bacillota; class Clostridia; order Lachnospirales; family Lachnospiraceae; genus Acetatifactor. Next base: position 40,025 of record CAMWLE010000017.1, on the reverse strand, counting down.
GCCGCCACGCCCAGGGCATAAAATATCGCTACTCTTCCTATGGCTCCTGCCAGGGGACCATAATCCGGATTCACACCGCCTATCATTGGCGCAATATAAGAATCAATCAATGTTCTCATAAACATGGTTCCCTGCAGGCTGGAGTATACCGATACAAAAATACAGATTACCACAACCACCCAACATATTCCATAATCTTTCAAAGTGTACCCCATGACACGCTTAAAAAGTTTGCCGGGATTGTCCAGTTTGGGCCTGGGCCCTCTTACCCTGGCTCCCGGTCCGCCCCCTGGACCGTGTCCGCCTCCTGGACCGACTCCTCTCACGGCGCCGTTTCCGCCGCCGGTTCCCTGATTTGATACAGACTGTCTATCTTCCGCCATATTCTAATTACCTCCCTTCTCATCAAAGTCGCCGCTGCCGCTCATCTGCGCATCATAGACTTCACGGTAGATCTCGTTGGTCGCCAAAAGCTCCTCATGAGAAGCAAATCCATCAATCTTTCCATCATTCATTACAATGATTTTATCCGCATGTTCCACACTGGAAATCCTTTGAGCAATAATCAACTTTGTAGTGCCGGGAATGGCTTCCGCAAACGCACTTCTGATCCTGGCATCTGTAGCCGTATCCACAGCACTGGTAGAATCATCCAGAATCAATACTTTCGGCTTCTTCAAAAGTGCCCTGGCAATACAAAGCCGCTGTTTCTGCCCGCCGGATACATTGGTACCACCCTGTTCTATGTAGGTTTGATACCCATCCGGCATCTTCTGAATAAATTCATCCGCACAGGCCAGTTCACAGGCATGCTTACATTCTTCCTCCGTTGCTTCCTTATCACCCCAGCGCAGATTCTCCAGAATTGTTCCGGAGAACAGAACATTATTCTGCAGCACCACCGCCACCTGATTCCGCAGTGCTTCCATATCATAAGCTTTTACATCAACACCGCCTACCAGCAGCCGTCCTTCCGTTACATCATACAATCGGCTGATTAAATTGACCAAACTGGATTTCGCACTTCCGGTACCACCGATAATTCCAATGGTCTCGCCGGATTGAATCTCCAAATTGATATCTTTCAGCACCGGTGTCTCCGCATCCTTTTTATAAGAAAATGACACATGATCAAACACAATGCTGCCATCCCTGACTTCCATAACCGGACTCTCTGGGTTCGCCAGATCCGGCTTCTCTTCCAACACTTCACAGATACGTCTGGCACTTGCTATGGACATGGTAATCATGACAAAAATCATGGACAGCATCATCAGACTCATCAGGATATTCATACAGTACGTCAGCATACTCATAAGGTGTCCGGTGCTCAGGGTATCCTGCACCACCATATGGGCGCCAAGCCAGCTTATCAGAAGGATACAGGTATAGACAGTGAAATTCATCACAGGATTATTCCACATTACAATTCCCTCTGCTTTGCAGAATATTTTATAAATATTGTTGCTGGCATTCTTAAACTTTTTAATCTCATGTTCTTCTCTCACATAAGCTTTGACCACCCGAATGGCGGATACGTTTTCCTGAACACTTTCATTCAAAGCATCGTATTTCGGAAATGCCTGCATAAAGTGCTTCGTTGCCTGACTCACAATCAGCCCAAGCACACATCCCAGAAAAATCACTGCCACCAGATAAACGCTTGCAAGCCTTGGGCTGATGACAAAACTCATGACCATGGCACAGATCAAAGAGGTAGGCGCTCTCATGCACATACGCAGAATCATCTGGTACGCATTCTGCATATTGGTTACATCCGTGGTCAGTCTGGTTACCAAACCTGATGTACTGAACTTGTCAATATTGGAAAAGCTGAAGGTCTGAATATTTTCATACATGGCCTTCCTGAGATTCCTGGCAAAACCCGCCGAGGCGCGAGAGCCATATTTTCCTCCCATAATACCAAAAGTAAGTCCAATCAGCGCTGCCGCCACCATCAGGACGCCGATCAGGTAAATATGCCGCATATTGCCTGCTTCCACACCATCATCAATAATAGATGCCATAAGCAGCGGAATAACCGTTTCCATAATGACCTCCCCAATCATGAAAAAGGGGGTCAGAATAGAATCTTTCTTAAATTCTTTAATCTGTGCTCCAAGTGTTTTGAGCATCTTATTTACACTTCCTTTCTTATTTTCTATTTCTGTCCTTTGTTCTTCATCTAACTTGCCATAAATACAGAGAACTTCAGCTCCCCCGTTCCCACTCTAATCCTCCATAATTCAGAGGCTTCAGCTCCCCCGTTCCCACTCTAATCCTCCATAATACAGAGGCTTCAAGGCTCCAGTTCCCACGCTACTCTACTCTTCCGGGAACTCAGAAGTTCCGGGTCTCTCACTGAGTTCAACCGCATACTGCTCTAAATTTCCCAATACAATCCCCAACAGCCTATACAGCTCCGCCACCTCAATCTCTGACATTCCCTCAAGCATCCTTCTGTCCAGCATTTGCATATGCTTTTCAATTACTTTATGGTTAGCATATGCCTCATCCGTCAACTGAATTCGCTTTAATCTCGCATCCTTATCCATGGCCTGACGCACCACCAGTCCATCCCGTTCCATCACCTGCAACGTGTTCGTGGCAGTGGCACGAGAAATACGAAATTCTTTTTCCAGATCCTTCTGATACACCGGCTGGTCTCTGTGATCAAATAAATACCCCAAAATACCGCCCTGCAACTGACTCTTTGGTCCTTTGTCAAACCTGGGTGCATTTTTGTGGATGATATCTCTGATTTGATTGTGAAGCACCCGCAATATAAATGAAATTCTTTTCTCCTCCTTCATTATCTCCTTCCTTTTCCATCCATACCATATAGTACATTCTATTTTTTGCAAAAAAATATTGTTAGTGCACTAACCTTTTTGTTAGTACACTAACAATATCGCTTTTTTACTCATTTGTCAATAGGGATTCTCAATTATTTTTTGCATTGATTTTCATGGTCAGGCTGATTCTCTTTTTCGCTTCATCCACTCCCAATACTTGTACCTCCACAATGTCTCCCACACTGACTGCATCCAGGGGATGTTTGATAAAACGGTCTGTAATCTGAGAAATATGCACCAGCCCATCCTGGTGAACACCAATATCCACAAACACACCAAAGTCAATGACATTACGGACAGTTCCCTTCAGTATCATGCCGGGTTTCAAATCCTTCATATCCATTACATCACTGCGCAAAATCGGTCTGGGCATGTCATCTCTTGGATCACGAGCAGGTTTCTCCAATTCTTTCAGAATATCTGTAAGCGTAATCTCACCAATACCAAGTTCCTCCGCAAGCTGTTTCTTGTCCCTGATGCGTTTCCCAAGCCCGGTAGATACATCCGGGCTGCCAGTAGAAACATCTGGGCTGCCGGTAGATACATCCGACATATTTTTGCCATTGGATGTTGCGGCATCGGTTCCGATTCCCGCCTCTTTGGATGTCGATATCTTTCCTGACTGCCCTTTTCCGGCGTTTTTACCCGCTGCCTCAGACTCCGCCGTGATTCCCATAGCAGCGGCCAATGCCTTGCCCATGGCGGTATTGGTATTTGCAACCCGCATTGTCTTTTGTGCCGGCTTCTTCTGCGATGTCTTACCTCCGCCTGCCGAAACCGTACCACTGTTTCTGGAAGCTGCGGCAGCCCCATGATTTCCAGTCACTTCTGCGGACTGCTTCCCTGAGGCCTGGGCTGTGCTCTTTCTCTCTGCTGCCCTTTTCTGTGCGGCACGAACATCCTCCATGGTAAGGCCCAGCTTGTCAAGCAGCTTCATAGCCGCCTCATAGGACTCCGGGTGAACACTTGTGGCGTCCAAAGGATTGTCGCCATCCAGGATGCGCATAAAACCTGCGCACTGTTCAAATGCCTTAGGTCCCAGCTTTGCCACCTTCAACAACTGCTTTCTGTTGGTAAAACGCCCGTTTGTCTCCCGATAATCCACAATATTTTTGGCAATGGTCTTGTTGATACCGGATATGTATTCCAAAAGGGATGCGGAGGCGGTATTCAGATCTACTCCCACCTTGTTCACACTGTCCTCCACCACACCGCTCAAGGCATCACTGAGCTTCTTCTGGTTCATATCATGCTGATACTGTCCTACGCCAATGGACTTGGGATCAATCTTCACAAGTTCTGCCAAAGGGTCCTGCAGCCTTCTGGCAATGGACGCAGCACTTCTCTGCCCCACGTCAAAATTCGGGAATTCTTCCGTAGCCAGCTTACTTGCGGAATAAACACTGGCACCGGCCTCATTGACAATCACATACTGCACCGGCCTGTCCAATTCCTTCAGCAGCTCTACGATGATCTGCTCTGATTCCCTGGAAGCTGTACCGTTTCCCACAGATATCAGATCCACCTGATACTTTTTAATTAACTTCTTCAATTCCGTCTTGGCTTCTTCCACCTTGTTCTGCGGCGCCGTGGGATAGATTACCTTCGTATCCAGCACCTTACCGGTGGGGTCCACCACCGCCAGCTTACACCCGGTACGGAAAGCCGGGTCCCAACCCAACACCACTTTCCCGGCAATGGGCGGCTGCAGAAGCAGTTGTTCCAGATTCTTGCCGAATACGGATATGGCGCCATCCTCAGCTTTCTCTGTCAGATCATTGCGAATCTCCCGCTCAATGGCCGGAGCAATCAGACGTTCATAACTGTCCTCTATGGCTTCCTGCAGTACAGAACCGGTATAAGCGTTATCTGAAGTGATGGTCTGCTTTGCCAGATATCGCAGAATACGCTCCACCGGCGCATTCACCTTTACAGTCAATATTTTTTCCGACTCTCCACGATTTAATGCCAGCACCCTGTGACCGGCCATTTTCTTCACAGGTTCTTCAAAATTATAGTACATTTCATAGACACTCTGAACTTTCTCATCTTTGGCTGTGCTGGTAATGATGCCCTCTTCCATGGTAGCTTCCCGGATATAACTGCGGTAATCCGCGTTATCGGAAATACTCTCCGCAATAATATCCTTGGCACCCTGCAGAGCCTCTTCCGGCGTCTTGACCTGCTTTTCTTCTTCCGCATCCTCTCCTGTGACATATTTTGCAGCTTCCTCTATCACAGGCGCCTGCGCATTCTGCGCCAAAATATATTCTGCCAGCCCGTCCAATCCTTTTGCCTTTGCCACACTGGCTCTGGTCTTCCTCTTAGGACGATAAGGCCGGTACAAATCCTCTACCACCACAAGGGTCTGTGCTTCCAGAATTTTTTCTTTCAATTCCTCCGTCAGCTTCCCCTGTTCCTCGATACTGCCCAGCACTTGCTCCTTTTTTTCCTCCAGATTACGCAAATATACAAGCCGCTCATGGAGGTCTCTAAGCTGCTCATCATTCAAAGAGCCTGTAGCTTCCTTTCTGTACCTGGAGATAAAGGGAATGGTACTTCCCTCATCTATCAGCTTCACCGCAGCCTCTACCTGCCATTTCTGCACCTTCAACTCTTCTGTAATTTTCTGATAAATGTCCATAAAAAATAATACCTTTCCTTTCACTGATACCATAATCCAGGTCTCATACTGCCGGATAATGGCCTAATGTCCTATTTTTATTATACTGAAAAAATATGGGAATCGCAATGAAAATGTTTCTTTTTATGATACAATTCTGACTGATCAGTAAGAATGCGGCGATTTCGCGCACGACTGTCTCAGGTTTTTCACGCATAAAGCGCGTGAAAACGCCTCACGGCGGCATAGGTGTGACAAGTAACATCTGCAAAAGTACCAACTATCTTTTTCTTAAATTTTTTTTTGACAGATGAATGTAGAAATGGTAAAGTATAGGAAAAGAGGTTTTATACTTATAATAAGAAATTGAAGGGTGTAAAATATGGATTTTAACCGCAACAACCAGAATCAGCAGAATAACAATGACCAGTGGGACAGATGGAACAGCAATGCTTCCAACAGCAGTTATTACAACCAACCCACGCACCGGCCTTACGGTCAGGGGTTTATGATCGCATCCGGTGTATGCGGACTGATGTCTGTGACGGCATGTTGTACCGGTATTCTGTCTCTGCCTCTGGGAGCGTTAGGAATCCTTTTCGCCGCACTCACTTACCGCAAAGGTAAGAAAATGAACTCCGCCTGCCTGATAGGTGTCGTATCTTCCTGCCTGGGCATTGTATCTGCTATCATTCTCATGATTAATTCTTTTGCCATGCTGCCCACACTTATGGAGAACGATGCCTTCCGCGGCCAGTTAGATGCCGTGACACAGCAAATGTACGGCATAGACTTTAAGGAGTTTATGGAAGAATATTATGGATATTCATTTGAATAATCCATGATGGAACAGGAGGTTTTTATATGATGATTTCGCCATTGAACACTTTTAACACTACTCTATACGGAAATTCCGGATTGGGATTTGGCCCAAATAATTCCGCCTCGGTAGGTTTCTCAGGAAACGGCAGGGCAATTGACGGCCCACAGCTCCCCGGCATGGAAGAAGAAAAGGAAGAGAAAAATTCCGGTATTCAAAAAGACCCCTCCGAAGAATGCCAGACCTGTAAAAAACGCAAATATCAGGATGGCTCTGATGAGATGGTGTCTTTCAAGAGTCCACAGCATGTATCTCCGGAAAGTGCAGGAAGCGCAGTGCGTGCCCATGAACAGGAGCATGTATCCAATGCCTACAAAAAAGCCGCCATGAACAATGGCAAGGTCATCTCCGCTTCCGTATCCATCCACACAGCCGTCTGCCCTGAGTGCGGACGCACCTATGTTGCCGGCGGCACTACCCATACCCAGATAAAGTATTATAATGAAGATAATCCTTATCAAAAAAACTTAAAATCTGCCGACAGAACAAAATATGAGGGTATGAACCTGGATTATGCAGTGTAAAACAGTTTTGTCTCTACACTTTATTATTGTGGTGTAATAACATTTCGCTATCAAAATGCTGCACCAAAATCGGTACTGCCGGAACGCGGGTGATGTATGCCACATCATAAATTTGCGTAACAGTTCAGCGGCCTATCTGAACTGTTGCGCAAATTTGCAGCTTTTATGAGTCGTAATTACAATCATATTCCAGGGAGATCTGTATATGAAACAATACAAAAAGAACTATGAACTGAAGAATACTGCCAAGGATAAACTTGACGGAAAATATGGCGGCGCGGTGCTTATCTTTCTATTAAGTGTCTTGATCACCGAAGTGACAAGCCTTTTCATCAGTTCCATTGCCACCACTACTGTAAATACCGTGTATTTCAGTACAGGTTCCTTAAGTGCCTCCACAGCCATATCTTTTGTATTTGACCTGATATTGCTTGTAGCAAAAGTTGTCTTAGGTGTTATGAATGCAGGGATTACATTATATTTTCTCAATATGGCCTGCGGACAGCCGTACATGATCAGAGATTTGTTCTATGGTTTTCGGACGGACTCTTCTAAAATTTTGACCATTGCAGGCGCTATGGTTCTGTGTCAAACCATTTGTCTATGGCCCTGTCTGTATCTTGGTCAAAACTATTGGTCCACACATGATGGGAAATGGCTCTTCTATGCCCTGGCTGCACTGGTTATCGGTTTTAGTATATATATTCCAATTTCTCTTGGCATTGAATTGTCCTTTTATCTGATGTTGGATTTCCCTCAGTATTCCGCCAGAGAAATCTTGTCCCTGTGCTGGCGCCTCATGAAAGGGCAGCGAGGCAGATTATTCTACCTGGAAGTAAGCTTTCTGCCTTTGATGCTGTTATGTATCCTCAGCTTCGGCATTGGTTTCCTTTGGCTGAATCCTTATATGCAGATGACTTATACCTACTTTTTCCTTGATTTGATGAATCCGAAAGAAACTGAGAGGTCATAACCCTGCGCAGCTAGCGCAATGGCACTCTGTATGTATATTTTTGACAATGGGCGCGGCAATGCAGTTTTCCTCTTTATGCAGATCAACAGATACTTAACAAAGCTATAATGCAAAAGCGACTACACACCAAAATCGGCTGTAATCGCTTTTCTTATTTAATCCTTCATTTTGCCATGAGCAACTTTGTAAATTCCGGCGGTCTTGAGTTTAATTCTCCCCATCTTTCTTCGTATTCACCCATCTCAGATATCCGTTGATCAAGGCATCCAATCCGCCATCTAACACAGCATCCACATTCCCTGTCTCAACATCTGTTCTGTGGTCCTTCACCATGGTATAAGGCTGCAGCACATAAGAGCGAATCTGATTGCCCCACCCGATCTCTTTCACTTCGCCTCGGATATCGGAGAGCTTCTCTACATTTGCTTCCTGTTTTAACAAATACAGCTTTGCCTTCAACATCTGCATTGCCTTGTCCTTATTTTGAAACTGGCTGCGTTCATTTTGACATTGTACCACAGTTCCGGTAGGAATATGGGTGATTCGTATGGCAGATGAAGTCTTATTGATATGCTGTCCGCCTGCACCGCTGCTTCGATAGGTATCAATGCGCAGATCTTTTTCGTCAATCTCCACATCAAGATCCTCTTCAATGTCCGGCATGACATCCAGGGAGACAAAAGAGGTCTGACGCTTCCCCTGGGCATTAAAAGGCGAAATCCTCACCAGCCTGTGTACACCTTTCTCGGATTTCAGATAGCCATAGGCATTGATCCCATTGACCTGGAAAGTGACCGACTTGATTCCTGCCTCATCCCCATCCAGGTAATCCAGCACATCCACACTGAATCCCTTTCGCTCTGCCCATCTGGTATACATTCTGTACAGCATACCGCACCAATCACAGCTCTCCGTACCGCCTGCGCCGGCATTCAGCTTCAGGATGGCATTGTTTTTATCATATTCACCGGAAAGTAATGTTCCAATACGCAGTGTCTCAAATTCACTGACAAATTCATCTAATTCCGCACGAATGTCAGGGATCAGAGAAGCATCATTTTCCTCATAACCCATTTCTATCAATGTCAGAATATCATCGTATTGACCAGAAAGCCTGTTACAGCCTTCTACGGTATCTTTCAGATTCTTCAATTCTTTCATCTTATTGTTGGAGCGGTCAGGGTCATCCCAGAAACCAGGCGCTTCCATTTCCATCTCCAATTCTTCTATCCGCTTTGACTTGTTCGCCAGGTCAAAGTGAATCCCTCACTTCCGCTAATGGAGTTTCATAAGATAAAATTTCTGTCTTCATCTGGTCTAATTCTACCACTTAACGTCACCTTCTTTCTACATTTTTTATTCCTTTACACTTTACGCCCGCAGCACTGTTTATATTTCTTGCCGCTGCCGCATGGACAGGGATCGTTGGGATATACTTTGACATTGCTGCGTTTCGCAGGCGCTTTGGCCAATGAATCATCCTTATTGGTACCTGTCACCTTTGCCACCTGCTCCCTTTCCACTTTCTGCTCTACTTTAATATGGAACAGAAGACGAACTGTTTCTTCCTTGATATTTTGCGTCATCTCATCAAACATATCGTAGCCGCTCATCTTGTATTCCACCAATGGATCTCTCTGACCATATGCCTGCAGACCGATTCCCTGCCGAAGCTGTTCCATATCATCAATATGATCCATCCACTTCCTGTCAATCACTTTCAGCAGAATCACCCGCTCCAACTCACGGATGGCATCCGCATTGGGAAATTCCGCTTCCTTGCTCTCATAGAGCTTCACGGCCTCCTCTTTCAACTGCTGCTTGAGACTGTTCTTCTTAGGCTTCTGCACCCGCTCTGCGGACAAGGGTTCCAAGGGAATGGTCGGCAGCAAGAGCGTGTTCAGTTCTGTGAAATTCCACTCACTCACTTCCGCATCCTCATTGATACTGATGTCCACACAATTCTCTACAATATCCGTGATCATCTTGTAGATGAAATCACGCATGCTCTCACCGTTTAAAACTCTCCGACGCTCTTCATAGATAATCTCACGCTGTTCACTCATAACCCTGTCATATTCCAACAGATTCTTACGAATGCCAAAGTTATTGTTCTCAATCTTCTTCTGGGCGGATTCAATGGCATTGGTAAGCGCCTTGTGCTCAATCTCCTGTCCCTCCGGCACACCCATGGCATTGAACATGCCGATTAACCGTTCGGACCCGAACAACCTCATAAGATCATCCTGCAGGGAAATATAGAACTTGGATTCACCGGGATCTCCCTGACGTCCGGAACGGCCCCGCAGCTGGTTGTCAATACGTCTTGACTCATGGCGTTCCGTACCGATAATCTTCAGACCGCCTGCTGCCCTGGACTCTTCATCCAGCTTAATATCCGTACCGCGCCCTGCCATATTGGTAGCTATGGTAATAGCGCCATGAACACCGGCATCCGCTACAATTTCTGCCTCCAGCTCATGGAATTTGGCATTCAGCACTTTATGCTGTAATCCTCGTTTTGTAAGCATCTTGCTTAACTCTTCGCTGGCCTCAATGGTAATCGTGCCTACCAACACCGGCTGCCCCTTGGCATGTGCCTCTTCCACAGCATCCACAATGGCGTTCAGCTTCTCCGCTTTGGTTTTATACACAGCATCTTGCTGATCAATGCGGACCACAGGTACATTGGTGGGAATCTCCACCACATCCATACCGTAAATCTCACGAAATTCCTTCTCCTCCGTCAGCGCAGTACCTGTCATGCCGCACTTTTTCTCAAATAAATTAAAGAAATTCTGGAAAGTAATGGTGGCAAGAGTTTTGCTCTCTCTCTTCACCTTCACTTTTTCTTTCGCTTCAATGGCCTGATGCAGACCATCGGAATAACGACGTCCCGGCATAATACGCCCTGTGAACTCATCCACAATCAAGACCTGGTCATCCTTCACCACATAATCCTGATCTCTGAACATTAAATTATGGGCCCGCAATGCCAGTATAATATTATGCTGGATTTCCAGATTCTCCGGATCGGCATAATTCTGAATGTGGAAGAAATCCTCCACCTTTTTCATGCCCGCAGCGGTCAGATTGACTACTTTATCTTTTTCATTTACGATAAAGTCCCCTGTCTCTTCCTGTACCACACCCATAATGGCATCCATCTTGGTCAACTCCTGCATGTCCTCGCCACGCTGCATGCGGCGTGCAAGCAGGTCACACATTTCATAAAGGGCTGTGGATTTGCCGCTCTGCCCGGATATGATCAATGGAGTACGAGCCTCATCGACCAACACCGAGTCCACCTCATCAATAATACAGAAGTGTAAATCACGCAGCACCAACTGTTCTTTGTAGACCACCATGTTATCACGCAGGTAATCAAAACCAAGCTCGTTGTTAGTCACATACGTAATATCGCATTGATATGCTTTCTGCCGCTCTTCGGAAGTCATGCTGTTCAGCACCACCCCCACGGAAAGCCCCAGGAATTCATGTACCTGCCCCATCCATTCCGCATCACGCTTTGCCAGATAATCATTGACCGTAACCACATGTACGCCCTTGCCCTCCAGCGCATTCAGATACGCCGGCAATATGGCAGTCTGGGTTTTACCTTCACCTGTACGCATTTCAGCAATACGTCCCTGGTGGAGAATAATGCCGCCTATGAGCTGTACGCGGTAATGCTCCGAATGCAGGACACGCCTCGCCGCTTCACGGGCCGTAGCATAGGCCTCCGGAAGCAGCTCATCCAATGTGGCTCCGTCCGCCAGTCTCTTTTTGTATTCTGCAGTCTTCCCTCGAAGCGCCTCATCGGAAAGTTCCATCATCTCCGGGCGCAGCGATTCGATTTTCTCTACCAGCGGCGCAATACGTTTTAATTCTCTGTCACTGTGTGTTCCAAATATTTTATCAATTACTTTCACGGATTTCCATACCTTTCTATGGTCTGTTTCTGAAAAAGCTATCGTCTGTTACGACTCATCCCACGCAGCAATTCCGGTCTTCCTGTACAGAAGCCACCATAGAAAGATGACTGCCTGCGGATTCTCCAAAACCATCACACAAATCGTAACCACAAACTTACAGTCTATTGTAACAGATTTGTTTGATAGATTCAACACCCATATTCCATATAGTCCTGAACTTTTTATTAACTTTTGCTTATCCTCTATTTCCTCTCATCCATGTACAACTGCACTGGATGGTTGTTCATTTAGCTTATGTCCTCCGCATTCTTGCGGCAATCTCCTGCCTGTTAATTATAATATTCAGCGGCATTTGCGTCAATCTTTCTCTTTTGTTTCTTGTAATTTATGAGCACAGCGTATAAAATGGTAAGAGATAACGGAATAATGGAGTTGCTGACAAAGAGCAGCACATGGCATTTTCGTCTGTTATCATTTCAATCACTAGAATAAGCGAGGTATCACTATGAACCAGACAACAATTCATCTCTATGTAAACATGCCGGAAAAATCCCCTAATTTCCGAACCATTGCAGAGGCATTGGAAAGTGTCCCCTGCGAAGCTGCGGAAAAAATATTTCCCGCACCGGAACTTGATTTAGCACCAGTAACCATACATATCGGAAAGGGTATCTATCGTGAGAAACTGGTCATCACCCGCCCCGGACTGACCCTTTTGGGCGAAGGTGAAAACCGGGAAGATGTGGTATTGGTCTATGGCGACGGTGCGGCACATCTGATGCCCGAAGGGGACAAGCGCGGCACTTTCCGTACCGCCTCCGTACGCATTGACACCCACGATTTCACTGCCAGACACCTGACATTCCAAAATGATGCCGGATATGGTGCGGAGGTCGGACAGGCACTTGCCCTATACGTGGACGGCGACAGAAATTATTTTGAAGACTGCGCATTATTGGGCCATCAGGACACTCTGTTTACCGCACCGCTCCCGGAACAGGAAATGCAGCCCGGCGGATTCAAAGGCCCAGGCGAAGCCAAGCCCCGGATCATGGGAAGGCAATGCTACCGCAACTGCTATATCAGCGGAGATGTTGACTTTATCTTCGGCAGCGCCATCGCTTTTTTTGACAATTGTGTTATTTTTTCCGCAATGCGTGAAGACAAAAAAGAAGCGGCAGCAGCCGGTGAACATGTCAATTGCGGCTATATTACCGCAGCCTCCACCCCCCAACGCGAACCCTTTGGATATGTATTCAGGGATTGTAAACTGGAAAGCGATTGTCCTCCTGACTCCGTTTATTTAGGACGCCCCTGGCGAGAATATGCCAAGACCGTCTTCATTCATTGTGAGATGGGGGCTCATATCCATCCCGAAGGCTGGAATGATTGGAAGAAACCCCATGGGCATTTCTACTATGCGGAATATCAGTCCTTTGGCCCCGGCGCCAACCCGGAGGCAAGAGTTGATTTCTCCTGCCAGCTTACCGCCGAAGAAGCAGCCGGATATACTATTGAAAATGTACTGCAAGGCTGGAACCCTGCTGCAATTTAGCTTGAAAACCTTCAAAAAACAGCCATAAAACCGGATTGGTTTTATGGCTGTTTTTCAGGCCTTTGCTTTTTATTTTCAGCAACCCTTTTCCTATTCCCCTTGTACCTCATATGCCTGTACTACATCCGCAAACCGGCAGATATATTTCATCGGAAGAACTCCCTTCGGAATATAACATTCATTGGTATTTCCCCAATAATCCACCACCATGACCCTGACATACTGCCTCTTCAGCCTGCTGCCATTGATGGTCCCCACATAACTGAGACAGGGAAGCAATTCCTCTATTTCCGCCCGGTCCGTAATCTGCAGCACAGGTGAAATCCCAGCCTCGAAAGTTTCTGTCATCACAGGCATATCATAGACCGCTTCTCCGGAAGTAAAATCTGTTTCTTCCGTTCCCTGTCCCTCTGTTTGCGGCATTTCCTCGACACCATATAGTTTCAGCGCCATGGCCATAACGTCCTCCGCTGTCTCCGTCCCGTCCAGATATGTATACAATCCAAGTTGAATGGAAGCAACCGATGAAGCCTCCCGCGGTTTCACCCATTCCTCATAACCTGCTCTCCCCAAAACTTCTGTCACATGCTCCATAAAGGAATAAACATCCAATACACGCTCCCTCCGAGCTGCACTGCCATTTTTCTGAGTAACACCTTCCAGCCGCACTCGCACCAGAAGCTGCCCCTCCCCTGACAGTATTTCTTCCGTATGTTCCAGCAGATCCTGATGATACGCCCTGACCAGATTTGCGACCAATTCTGCATTCTCCGCGGACAACTGCTGTCCGTCCCTGAACAGAATAACATTCCGCAGCTCCTCCAGATATTCCTCACTGATCCAATAAGCCGCATCCAGATATTCCCTGCTTGTGTACAATGGCCATAGTATCTCCTTAACTGCCGGCACAATATAACTGCGATAATAACTTTTGCCATTTTTCAATGTCACCTTCGTGTCCACAGACTCATACCCTGCCGCTCCATCGTATCTGCTTGCATCGCTCCCGGCTTGTATATTTACAGCACTCTCCAGAAAAGCATATATAACATCCACATCCTGAAACTGCATATTTTCCAGAACTTCCTGCGTTCCTTCTTCCCTGTTATAGTAATTGGCAAATTGGCTGTCAAAGACCGCAATCTGCGCAATCTCCTCTTTTTCAGGCAGATATGTATCATAGCCAAACCAATCTTGATAAAACGCAAAACAAATCAGCAGCGTCAGTATTACAGTCCCTGCCATCTGAAATTTATGTGCCAAAAAAGCCCCGAATTCCATATGAAAAATCACATCCAACACACCAAACGCAAACACCGAAAGCAATATAGCGCCGAAGGACTTCCAGGCAACCCCCACAATGCCCCCTATATCATCCGTCACCAAAATGAAAAGCAGCCATCCTCCCATGCCTGCCACCATACTGGCTGCCACTCTCAAAAACGTCGTCACCGCTTTGCCTCGGACTCCCTGCTCCGCAAGCTCGGATTCCCTCCTTTGATACATCATCCATCCGCATACTCCCAAAACCGCCGCCAGAAACAAATTTATGAGAATCGTCAGCCACAGACTCCATGTACTCCTCGTTTCATTCATCGAAAACAGTAAGTAGATTGCATCAAAAAGCGGAGAAGTATATACCAGTACTTCATCGGGAAACCTTCCATTGTAAAACGTTGACATATAATATTCAAAAAATGTCCTCCACATTCCATATACACTGATCACTCCAAATCCCAGCAATAGCATATTGACTAAGGTATTCAGAATATTGCCGCTCATCATCACAGCCACCAACACCAAGTGATACACCAGCATAAAAATGATCAATATCACTAAGAGGCTCTGTCCTGTCAATACACACATCCTGATTACCATATCCGTACCGCCCAGCCTTCCCAAAAACCCACCTGCAAAAACCATTGTCAATATCAGGCATATGCTAAAGGGAATCAGCCATACCAAAATACCATCCACATAACAGACTCCATACAAGGTTCCGCGTTTTACAGGCAGGCTATGGTAGAAGTCCACCCTGTTTTTATGGAATACATACCGAAAACCGAACAATCCCACCACCAATCCGGCCATAATAGCAATCATTCCGCCTATGCCAAGCAGATAGTACATACAAAAATCCAAGACTTGGTTAATCGCCCGTCCGGTCACCTCATCACTGAAATAATAAGCCTCTCTCCAGTCCACAGACATATTGCTCCTGATCAGCAGCCATACCATAGGCACCGCCAGAAAGCTTATCAATGTAAATAAGACAATCATCCATATCTTATGCCGCAGATCTTCCCTCATGGCATTAAAGAATAAGCGTCTTGACATCATACCCCTTTACCTCCGTTTCGCTGATAAATATTTCTTCCAGAGACAGCGGCAGCAATTCGTAAAATACAAGGTTTTGCTGTTCCATATAAGACTCCACATCCTCCCGTTTTCCCCTGACTGTAAATGTATATAGCGCCCCTCTATTATCCATCGTTACCACATCCAGCCCTTCCCTGATTCGGGGCAGTTGTTCCTTCTCCTTGACAATACATTGTATCTTGTGAATATTCAGCTTCATTTCATCCAGATCCTTCTCAAAAAGAATGCCTCCTTTATGAAGCAGTCCCACATATTCACAGATATCCTCCAGTTCCCGCAGATTATGGGAAGCTATCACAGGTGTCAGCCCTCTTTCATCTATCTCCCTGACAAACAATGCCTTGACCGCCTGACGCATCACCGGATCCAATCCGTCAAAAGTCTCATCGCAGAACAGATACTTGGTGTTTGCACAGATTCCGCAGATCACGGAAAGCTGTTTTTTCATGCCTTTGGAAAAGGTATGTATCTTCCGTCCGCTTTCCAGCCCAAACTTTCCCATCAATTCCTTCCATTTCCCGGCATCAAACCCGGAATAATAAGTTTGATAAAAGCGAAGCATATCCTTTGGGGTACCGCTTTTGAAGAAATATTGCTCATCGGAAATATAGAATATCTTCGCCTTTGCCGAAGGATTGTCATAGACAGGCTCTCCATCCACAGTTATGCTGCCTTCGTCAGGCTTAAATACGCCGCAGAGCAGCCGCATCAGAGTAGATTTTCCGGCGCCATTCGTCCCTATCAGGCCAAAAACATGTCCTTCCTCTATGGATGCGCTGATATTATCAACAGCCTTTACCGCATCAAAACTTTTACTTACTTTCTGAAACTCAATCATAATGTCTGTGTCTCCTCATATATCTGATGCAGATATTCCGCAAGCTGTTCTTCTGTAAGTCCTGCTTCTTTCGCCTGCTGGGTAATATTCTGCCATTCTTTCAACACTTTGCTCTGTTTATTCTCCCGCCACTCATTCTCTGCTGTCACATAACTGCCCCTGCCGGATACCGTATAGAGATAGCCGTCCTGTTCCAACTGCGCATATGCACGTTGGATTGTATTGGGATTCACGGACAGTTCCATAGCAAGACTTCGCACGCTGGGCATTCTGGTAAGCGGTTCCATCCCGCCGCTGATAATCATCTTCTCCAGCTTCTCCACTACCTGCTCATAGATAGGACGTTTATCCCGATAATCTAACAGAATCATGCCAATCCCCTTTCTTACATTCTTTTCATTCTGAAGCGCCAAACACACTGCACTTCACCAAATCACTCATTTGTATACAAAATGCTATAAGTGTATTAATTATATTAATACACTTATAGCATTTTAAAATTACATTGTCAAGAGAAATATCTCACTATTCAATCCGTTTGGAACACCTTCCCGTCTAAAACAGCCTCCACAAGCTTATCCCCCTGATAACAGAGTTTCAAAGAGAAAAAGCCCGCTTCTGTCTCCAGCAAACGGAGAAATATGGCATCTCCCTCCCAAATAGGCAGCTCATATACTTTAGATTTCTCCACCCATTCCAAATCGCCTTCATCACAATCCGCAAGGACTCCCTGATAGCCGTCCGCCGTATAGAGAAACATATATTCTACAGGTGCCACATCCGTACAAAAAGTAATAATCCCCCGTAGTTTCCATGAAGTCAGTTCCAGTCCGGTTTCCTCATGCACTTCCCGCAACAGACACTCCTCCGGCGATTCCCCCTCTTCAAAATGTCCCCCCACCCCAATCCACTTGTCCTTGTTGATATCCTTCTCCTTTTTCACCCGATGCAACATGAGGTAACAGTCATCCTTCTCGATATAACAAAGTGTATACATATTGCTGCGCATCTATTTCCTCCCTATATCAAATCTACCTCAACCCAGAGCAGATTTTTATCTGTGCCCGTTTTCATACTACTTGTCAGCGTCTAAAAGGATTTCTTAATAACAGGGTTGGGCGGAATGTCGTACTCAATCCTTAGATACTTGTTTCTGAATTTATATATTTTACTCCCCAAATTTCTGTCAACCTTTAGAGAATCTTTTTTATTGATTCTCTCCAGATGTTGCATGTATTCCTTATGGGTCTGGTATTTTCCGCCTATACCATATACATCCGAAACCAGATACAGCTTTATGTCCTTATACTTATACCTGTCTGCCAAAAATATCTCCTTAAATTCCTCCGAAAGAAAATCAGAAATGGTGTTGGCAAACTTCTCCTGTATGTCTTTGATAATGAGCTTTTGAGGAGAATTAACATTTTTCATTTCCAGAATATACAAATTATAGGAATCACAGGAATTATCAACCACTACTACATAATCAACAGATTTCGGAATTACTGCCTGATGCAGGCCATTGTAATAACCATCAACTTTAATGCCAACATATTCATTTTCACTCAAACCTTCATCTACTCCTACTTCTATTCCTTCATCCTCTATCCTGCTCCTTAAATAAATCCGCAGACGTGGATTATTCTTTATCTTTGTAACCATTCATCATTCTCCCAAGTTAAAATTCTGTATGATAGTTTCTCTTTCCTGATACAATTCCTCACTCACATCCATAAAATTCTCATCATCCGCCCCACATTCATCAATGGGCAGTACCTTTGAACTGCTTCCCCCATCTCCCTGTTCGAGGAAAACAGGCTGATAAATTTTGTAGTCCAGTTTCTTAGATAAAATCAAATTATTTAGCTTGTTAAATACATAATTACTATGTGATGACATTACCAGTGTTACATTTTCCGAAATCAACTCAGCAAAGATTTCTACAAGTTTAATTTGGTTCGCTGGATGCAGATGAGCTTCTGGTTCTTCTATAAACAGAATCGCATTATTTCGCGCCGTTGCCCTGCGGGAACCTATAATATACTTCAGAAAGGCCACAATCGGGGAAACTTCCGACACCATTGATGAAACTTCCGTCATTTCAAAGGCAGTATTCAAGTCATTGGGGACATATATCAACGCATTTTTCCCCTTATCAAATTGAACTTTTCCATTCAAAATAGTATCTTCTATTTTAGCACAATAGTCTGATAATCCTCCGGTATTTTTCATTGTTGCATTTGGCAAATTGGCTATATTGGATAATGATATAAAATAATCCGAGATTGGTTCCGATAATCCTGGCAATTCTATCTTCTTTGTCAAAACAGCTCTGTTTCGGGACAATTCCGCCACTATGGCTCCAAAGGCATTCATCCCGCTGTAAATACCTGACCTGGATGCAGGCAAAAAATACACTTGGTTAAATTCCCATGTAAATATGGAAATCATTTTTGATTGCAGTTCGATTATCCAATCATACAATACCTCCATTGGTCTGTCAATTTCATCATGATAGACATAAATATCCAAATGCGTTCCACACTTTCTGGATGCGTGCATATTACTTTCCGTTTTTTTCAAGCGAACAGGAAGTAATTGTGTGTCTCCCCCCACTATTTCTTTTGCCATATCAATATCTATTTTATATTCTTGACACTCCAGATATATATGCGGATTTTTCTCTAACAGTCTTTGGAAATTACCAAATGTGTTTCCGCAGGCATTCATAAAATATGGCATAATCATCTTCGAAATCCATCCATGCAGTATCTTCCTGATTTCATTTGTTACTTCTTTTTCAGACATGTCACCTTCTATAAAATCCTGTACTAATTTTTCCAATATTTCTACATCATCCTCAATGAGAATCCCGCCTCTAATCAAATATGACTGCCCATGCAATTGAGTAGAATAAGAACTCCCAAAGCCTGCAAATGTCCTTAAGAGCAAGTATACTGCTTGCATGGCGTATGATTTTCCTATATTATTATTTCCATATATGGCTATGAATTTTTTTGACAGATCAAATTCAAATTCCTTTAGCGGTCCGAAATTTATGATCTTTATCTTCATATGCCCCTCCTATTTTCATATGCTGATTCCAGTATATAACCTAAATCATGTATGGCTTTTTGGCTGCATATACTTTCTTACACATATTTTAGTATTCCATTACCGTTTTGGCAATAAAATTTTAAAGTATTTTGTACACTTTTATTGTGACATATACAAGCATTCACTATATGTTCCCTCCTCGTATGTCACCATGATGAACACATCCTCTGTCTGGCTGCATGTACCACTGCCAAATCTTTGCCATAGTAAGCTTTTATGATATCCTTCCACCATTAGCTGTTCGCCGTTCTTCATCACGATACAAAAAGGACACTTCTTTATATAAAGTGTCCCTTGATATATTTCTTGATGTTTCTTTTGATGTTTCTTCCTGCTCTTATTAATGTTTCTTACGAAATATTATGCACTTTCCTCTTCCGCCGCTTCTCCATCTCCCTGCAGCTGGTTTCCGACACTTGCCTCCGTATCTTCGATTTCTTTCTCCGTAGCCTGAAGCTTAGTATCCAAGGCAATGGCACGCATGATCAAATTCAGATCCTCCGGTGAGAACATTCCCGCCGCCTTGGACAATTGTCCCAGATTTGCACGATTGACCTTCAAATGACCTCCGCCGGAAAGTGGTATATTCAATACGTTTTTCTCATCTGACATATCTCCCAGACAGATACTATTGGTTTTCTCATCACATACAAAGCGAACCCCATTATAGTCGATCACACCATCCTTGGCCAAATGTTCATAGGGGACTTTAGGCGCTTTTCTCAATTCTTCTATGGGATTTTTCCCCCCTGACATGACTGCCTGAACTATTTTCAACGCCTCTGACCTGTCCTTAGTTTCTTCCCCTGCATCAGAATTTTCACTCGTTTCATCTTCTTTATAAGCATTATTTAATTTCTGCAGCCTGCTGCTCTGCATTGTCCATACCTTGTCACTATCTGCAGCCTGCAGATAATTTCCCTCAGCAAAGCGTTTGCCCTGCTCCTTTTGGGTTTTGGGCTTTACAAGTGACTGTCCTGCGGTCATATATGCACCAATTTTCACTGTTCGCACTCCTTCCACAATATGATACCAAAGCGCTAAGGCGCCTGAAAAATCTTTTGACACTAACCACGATAATTATACTTACTCAAATAGGAATTCGTCAAATTTCCACTGGAATTATACCTGCTGGAAGCGCTCTCCATACTTGCCTTTGCGTTATCCGCTACTCTGGAGGCCACAATGCCTACCCGCTTTACGAAAACACCCTCGGACCCAAGAAGCGCCTTGACCTTCTCTCCTTCCACACTTTCCAATTTTTCCTTGTCCAAAGCAAGACTGCCATCGGCTCCTACAGTGATACCGATTTCTGACAAAGCCTTCTTATTAGTCAAAGCAATTTCCTTCATTGACCGCAGATAATAGTCATTCAATGCACCAGAAGAATTCCTCAAATTCTTCATCGTCTCATTAAATTTCTCCACTACACTTGAGGTTGTAGAAGTAATCGTACCGCTCCCCTGGTCAACCTTCTCCCCCAACAACTGCGTCTGCTGCTGCAACAAACTGGATGAGCTCTGTAATTTGGCAGCATTGCTCCTCTGTGTTATATTGGACTGAATACTGTTGGCATTCATTGCTCCAAGTCTGGAACTGATTCCCAACCCATCCTTCTGCAGATAATTCACCAACGAATTGCGACTGCTTAACCTGCTGGAAGGCATGCCCGCCTTCCTCCTGCTATTGCTCACCATTTTGGTGGTGGTTCTTCTGCCCATCATACTTCTGATTCTCATATTTCCCTCATTTCTGCGCTGTTTTTATTATGTGAATATTGTAAAATATATATTAAGTCTGCGAACACAGCGCTGCCGCAAACCTGTTTCCCACGACTCATGCTTTCTGCATTTCCTGACCGTTTTCTACAACTGACTCTTTCCGCATTTTCTGTCTACTTCTCGACTGACTCTTTCTGCATTTCCTGACTGCTTTCTACAACTGACTCTTTCTGCATTTTCTGTCTACTTCTCATGACTGACACTTCTTACATTTCCTGTCTTCTCTATATATTGTGTATATGTCTTTACAAATTGAGAATATTTCTCTCTTGCCACAAAGACACTTTCGCCGTTCTGCAGACGAATCGTTCCTTCTCCATATTCCAACACATAAGCCATATTTACCAGATATCCCCTGTGGCATCTGTAAAAATCCTGCCCTAACTGTTCTTCCATATATTTCATGGTGGCATACACCGTATACGCCTCCCCTGCTGTATGGATGTCCACCTTACGTTTTCTGCTTTCCACATACAAGATATCCTTTTTCTGCAACGTAAAACTTTTGGTTTTCGTATGAAAAAAAAGCTGTTCTTCCTCAAGACACTGTAATTTCCGCACCTCTTTGACTGCATTTTCAAATACCGTACAAAATTTCTCTGCTACAACCGGCTTTAACAGATAGTGAAACGCTGACACATCAAACGCCTCCGGAACATATTCTTTCAGCGCTGTCACAAAAATAAGGATGGTTTTGTCTTTTTTCATACGTATGGCTCTCGCCACCTCGATTCCCCGCATTTCTTCCATTTGTATATCCAGCAGCAAAATGTCATAATGTTGCCTCGCCTCCAGGAATTGTCTGCTGCTGTCGAAACATACCACCTCACAATCCGGCTCCTGCTGTCGGATCAAATGGCACAGCAACGCGCTGCTTTCTTTTTCCTCATCACAAATTGCCACCTTCATGCCCCACCTCATTGTCTTCTCTTATTATTTCGGCTAAACCCACACACGACTTTTGCATCATGTAACGAATTGTGGTTTCTAATGTCATGAATCGTATGTAAAGTCCCTGCCTTATCCACAATAACATAATATCATAATATCATCGAATGCTCACAATTCGCCCTGTACAGCAAATACACAATATGAACCAAAGTATTAACTGTTTTCATCGCCTTGTCATGATACACGCAAAAAGACAGCAAAACATGATTTTCCATCTGTTTGCTGTCCTTAGCTTTTCACCTGTCCATATACTTTTATTTCGGCTGATTTTCATAATAGTTTACATCTGAAACAATGAAACCTTTTTTCGCTAATTTAAAATAGAACTGGTCTCTTGAATCACACCTTTTACATCATCTGCCATTTGGGCCACAATATCCATGGATTGTTGTATGATTCTCCCATTTTCTGAGGTCATATTCACATCCGCTATGGCATTTTGTACGGAATCTAAAAGTTCCGAAATCGTCTCATTGAACCTTTCAATCACATCCGAGATTTCATGAATAGCCTCCCTGATGGCACCGCCATTTTCCTTGGCAGAAGCCACAGAAGACTTTGAACTGTCCGACAATTGACGAATATTAGAGGCTACCACCGCAAAGCCCCGCCCTGCCTCTCCTGCCCTGGCTGCTTCAATGGCAGCATTCAGAGACAGCAAATTGATCTGACCTGCTATGCTCTCTACATCCTGTGTCATTACATTATAACTCTCGATGCTGTTACTGATGTGTTCTGCGGACTTCCTGATACCATCATTTAATCCCACAAGCTTATTCATATGCTCCGTCAGGACATTCATTTTATCTGTGGTATTTAATCCTGCTTCCCGAATCTTGTCTGCTTCCTGCTTCACATCCTGAATGTTAGTACTCAATTCCCTGAAAATTCCCATGAGTTCTTCATTCATCTCGCATACCTGCCGATTCACACTTTCAACCTTCTGACGCTCTTCCCGAATAGAACGCAGCATATACTGATGGCAATTCTCTTTCTCATTGATTCCCTTCGCCAAGGCAATTGCCATATCCCGGCAAGTACGGAACCCACAGGCATGACAATCGAAATGCTTCTCCTGGTAGGTTTCCTTGCCCAGCAATTTATATACTCTCTCGATATCGGTTTCTGTCACCTGAACACTCTTCTTTGGACGTGCTTCATAAGTGCGGATATAATCCTCAAGACGAAGTTTCTTATCAAACTCCTCAAACTGCAGATCCCGCCCTTTTCTGGTTTTGGTCTTCTTCCGCACATTCTTTGCGTATTGTTCCACATCATACATAATACTGTTCATGGCAAAGCAATGGTAATCCACCCCTGTCGCCGGTCCTCCGTTGCATCCATCCTTACAGCTCAACACATCGAAGACCGTTGGAAGGTCACTTTTTTTCTGCTCCAGGTACAAATTCAGATCCTCATACAACCGCTCCGTTCCCTCTGAGGTGATCACCTGCATATCCGGATCATGAAGCTGGAGATTTTTCATCAAACCACCGGGTCTTGGATAAATGGCTCCCTCCAACCCTATGTCCCCATCAAATTCAAATTCACTGTAAACCTTTACTTTGGGCAGCTCCACACCGCTTTCCTTAAAATAATCTCTCAAATGCTCCATTGTGACATTATAATCAATTATCCCGGTTTCATGGAACTCATCCGCCTTGGCAATACAAGGAGAGATAGCAGCTATTTTCCCCCGGTATCCAAGCACTTTTCTGAGATATATTCCCAGACATAACATGGGACTATGTATCGGTGACAAACTGGGAATCAACTCCTGTTTGTTCTTCAGTGCATAATTCACAACCGCAGCACAGGGCTGAGAAATCACCTTTGCTTCCGGATGCTGCTGTAGATATCGCAGATGTGCCCAAGTGCAAATATCGGCGCCATAGGATACGTCATATATTTTCTTAATCCCCTGGTTCCTGAACCATTGCAGCGCATGACGCCAATTCCCGTCAAATGCAATTTTGATAGAAGGCGCCGCAATCATTATAATCTCCTGCCCTGCCTTCATATCCTTCATAAACACATCAATGTCATCCCCGTATGTTCTTGCATGATGGGAACATGCCCTGATACAGGCGCCGCACTTTATGCACTTATCTTCATCAATATGGATGATCAGCCTTCCATCCGGATCCGTTCTTGCCACATTTGCATCTATCACCGGACATGCTCTCACGCAAGCATTACAACCTACACATTTATTTGGGTCTAAATAAATCGCCCCCATAAACTTCCTCCTCTTCTAAGTCCCATCTACACTTCCGCATACTTGCGCAGGATGAAGTCTTTTACCTGCTGATTATTCTCAGGGTTCGTATTCTCAAGAGTTGCCTGGATAAAAGGTTTTCTCTCTTTCATAAATTTCAAAATGGCAGTGTAATCCATCTCACCCAATCCACAGCCCATAGCTCTCAGTTTTCCATCCTGCAATGCGCAATCTTTCAGGTGCATGACTGCCACATCCTCTCCAAGCAAATCAATGGCTTCCTCTATGACTGCCTGCCGCTCTCCATAATTTGCCACATCCAGCAGATTCACCGGATCAAATATAATCTGCAGATTCGGAGAAGCAATCTCATCCAACACCCGCCTTGCACGCTTGGGGTTACACACAATATGTCCATACACCGGCTCGATTGCCACTACCACTCCCATTTGCTCCGCATACTTTACAATAGGACGCAGGTTGTTGATAAACAACTGCAGTGATTCTTCGGTATGGCATTCCGGCGTAAATTTGTATTCTTCGTTGGGGGCACCGGTCTCCGTTCCCACCACACCGCACCCCAACCAGGAAGCGAAGCGAACATGGGCCATATAACGATGTACCGTTTTCGCCAACTGTTCCTTATTAGGATTTGCCAGATTCAAATAACAGCCCAGCACAGCAATATCCACCTGATTTCTGGCAAACACATTCTTAATGTACATGGCAAGTCCCGGTGTCATAGCCTCATCCGTGGTGGGAAATTCTTCAATCACCTTAGCCAGAGCAAGGTGTCCGCAGGCAAAGCCCAGCCGATGCACATCCGCAATCCGCTCTTCAAAAGGTAACTGTGTCGTATCATGTAATCTAATTCCTATTTGCATATTTTTTCCTCCTATCCAAAGTCGCTGCGCGACAGCACTAAAGAGTGAAGTACACTTGTCCAGCTATCAATTTTTATTAAACTGCCTGACATTTCTTAGCTGGACTATTCCAGTTCCATAATTGCCCTTACCAAATCATTTCTTAATCAGTTCGTCCACACCAATCAGTTCGTAAGGTTCCCCTTCCTGGCCTTCGATGGATACGTTATCCAATGTCAGTTTCGTCACATTTCTTGCAAAAAGCCCTCTTCTGCTGCTCTTGGGCACACCCTCTGACATGGCGGGCGCACCGGTTTTGGGGTTCTCCGCATAGGTAACAGCGATATTCTTCATGACAATCTCTTCAATCTTCTGTTCCGGAAGACCGTCAAAGAATGCCGCGGCCACATGACAGTTGGTACATTCCATATTTTCAAATACCATCTTCTTAATGGATGGTGTCCTGTCATCCACCGGATAACTCTCCCTGGACTGCACATAAGAAGTTCTGCCATCCGGGTCACAGAAGTAAAAAGAATTCACCACCAAAGGCGTCATTACATGATCCAGTGTCAGATTGCGGAAAGTAATATTGCTGAGAATAGCATCCTTTCCCCTGCCCCGTCTGGTCTTGATGCGCAATCCCCTGTCTGTATGGCGGAAAATGCAATCCTCCACAGTCAGATTCACAACACCGCCTGCCATCTCACTGCCCAATGTCACCGCACCATGGCCGTCCTCCATAAGGCATTGACGAATCCATATATTCTCGGAAGGTGTCTTGTGCTTTTTCCCCATATAAATCTTACCGCTCTTCACCGCAATACAGTCATCTCCCAAGGAGAATCTCACACCCAGAATATCCACATTCTTGCATGACTCCGGATCAAGTCCATCTGTATTGGGAGAATCACTTGGATTCAAAACCTCCAAATCCAGGAATCTCAGATTCTCACTAAAATACGGATGCAGGGTCCATGCCGGAGAATTGCAGCAAGTCACACCCTGAAGCGTGATATCTTTACATCTGTTGATGAAAAACAGCCTGGGGCGAAATACATCCTTATAATCCTTGGGCGCCTTCCACCAATCCTCTTTGGACGCATTGCCATTGATCTTGCCCTCACCATAGATTACCACATCCTCCACATCCACCCCACAGATGATGGAAGTATACATGGGCAAAGGATTGCCCTCCCAACTGCCTAAATTGTAATCCTCCGTTTCATCATAGCTCTCAATCGTCCCTGGAAAAACAGGGAATTTCTCCGGCTGGGTAAATGCCTTCAGCTCCGCACCTTTTGCAAGTTCCATACGGATATGGCTCTTCAAGAACAAACTTGTAATCCGGTATACACCTGCCGGAAACAACACCCGTCCGTTTTTGGGACAGGCTAATATGGCTGCCTGAATATAGTGTGTGTCATCCTGAACACCATCACCCTTCGCTCCAAAACGTCTTACATCCAGTGTCACATACTCATAATCTGTTCTGAAACTGAGTTCCCCCACCTTTTCCTCACCTTCAAACACCTCCACATGCTGCTGGGTGTCCGGCTTTAAAGCGAACAGGGATGTAATGGTCTTCTCCGTGGTGAGCGCCTCCCGTCCATTTACGAGAATACGGTAAGGATGTCTCGTGAAATAGCGCCCCCCGTCTTTGATTTCTATCACAGCGCTTCGGGCTGTATTCATAATATGTATGACTTCCATAGCTTTCCTCCTGACAATATTTGTCACTGTGAACATTACTGCTTACCAAAAACTCTCTTGCCCCGCCCTGCATGATTATTGATATTCCTGATATTTTTCTCCAAGCAGTACATAATTTTCGCAGGCACGTTTTACCGCACTGCGTATCATACCCTCAATCTCTTCCTGCACACTGCCGTCTTTGCAGACGAAGCGGCCATTATGATAATATGTCTGGATTGCCTCCTTCAGCCTTGCCTTGAAAATATCTGCCATCTCCCGATAATACTCATACAACTGCGGGCTTACATTATCTATCGTGTGTATGAACAGATCCAGGAATCTGGCTGTCCTGGGCAGATCACCCGGCTCCTCCCCATACTTCCTGTCAATAAGCCGCATTTGATTCAGCAGATCCGGATAGTCCTCCTTCTTATTGCACTCTGTCTCATATGCTGCATAGACAGGATACACCCATCTGGCTGCCTCATAAAAATCACTGTCCACTGTACTTGTGTCAAACAAGCCCTCCGCCGTTCTGGGCAGTTGTTTCAACTGTTCTGCTGTCATTGCAATGGATGCGGTATCACCCTCTGCAATGTTCTGCAGCGCAGCCTTTAACTGTTCTTTCATTCTTTACCATCCTTTCATTTTTTATATATTAGTAATTTTCTATATCAACCTTTTTCTATGCCTTGCAGCAATTTCTCATCGAATGAAATTAGTTCCCTGCCTTGGCTCATATACCGGGAGTGCAATTCCCTGCCTCTTTCCCGCTTCGATGCACTTTATCAGCCAGGCAAGATTCTGCCCCAATGTGCGCATGGTCTGAAGTCCTTCTGCATCCTGCAATACCTCTTCCGGCCTGTTGCCATGAACCTGATTCCAATATTGGGACGTAGCAATGACCATATTGCTGATAGAAAAATATTTATTCAGCCGGTCAAATGCTGCAGATGCGCCGCCTCTTCTGCACGATACCACAGCAGCGGCCACCTTACCAGCCATCCTGCCTCCGGACGCATAAAACAACCTGTCCAGAAACGCACAGATTTGTCCGCTGGGACCTGCGTAATAGACAGGAGAACCTACTACCAATCCATCATAAGAATCCAACTGTTCCAAAACGGCATTTACTCCATCATCAAAAATACATTTCCCTTCCTGTGCACACTTCCCGCAAGCAATACAACCTGCCACCGGCCGGGTACCAATTTGAATGAGTTCCGTCTCCACTCCGTTTTTCTCCAGGGTATCCGCCACTTCTCTCAATGCTGTGTAAGTACACCCCTTCTCATGAGGACTCCCGTTGATTAATGCTACTTTCGCCATAGACTCCATCCTTTCCTTTTATTTCATATTATTTTCTCTTCTTTTATTTTCTTTTCTTCTTGTCCCTTTCTTTTCCTTCCACTCTCTTCTTTCGTCCGTCTTCTAATCAATCTGATTACTTATCGTTTCCTCCATCCTGACTCCCGTTCAAACCGTATTACATCTATTTTACCTTACTTTCCACCATAATACAACCATCCCGGCAAAAGAAATCCCATCTCCTACCACTTCAGCGGCACAAACAATCAATGGATTTAATGCTTTATAGAGAAATAATTCATCAGCACTTCTTTGATAAAATTATATCTTCTCGCATAAGAATTTTCCACCCGAATCAACTGTAGCTGGTGCAGCCGGCAGATTTCATTTTTCTTATGGTCCCGATGTTTCACCACTTCATCCTCAAAATGCTCTTTCCCATCCAATTCAATGGCCAAAACCGGAATTTCCTGCTTTCCTACCCGTTCATAGACTACAAAATCAAAACGCCCTGTATAGAACAAGTCACTGTAATTTACATTTTCCTGAAACACTTGGGAAATCGCCACTTCCTTGCGCACAGTATGACGATTCTGGGACAGCCATATATTCCCCAGGGCATGGTTGAGATTCTCCATAAATGCCTCTTCCGTAGCAGTACTGAAGGGTTTGACGCCCAAAGCCCTGGAATTTGCCTTTTTCTGTGTCACCTTTGATTGCCCATTCTGTTTTACATAATTGACCAGTTCAAACAAATCATCATCGCCATCCTGCCCGTGGAGCCTTGCAAGATTTTCGGAATCCGCCAATATGATAAACTTATCTCTGGCACGTGAAGTCGCCACATTAATCAGTTCCTTATTATTTTTCAGCCACTCATAAGTACCCGCCTGTGTCTGTGATGTCAGCGCCGTGGAAAAAAGCACCACATCCTTTTCATCCCCCTGAAAAGCATGAACCGTCCCGCAGACCACATTCGCCAGCTTCTCCCTTTTCAATGCCTCTTCCATCCATCTTCTCTGATTGACAAAGGGTGTAATGACAGCAATGCTCTTATCCTGATTGGCCTGTGCATACCGAATCACCTCTTCCACCTCTGCCGGGGCGGTGTTTTTCATATAATTCTCACGGTTTCTCACATCCACATACACCAATGGATTCGTTTCCTGACTGTCGGAGCAAATCTTAAGCCTGGAATTATAATATTTCTTATTGTTGAAATCAATGATACTGCGATTACACCGATAATGATGACTGAGCAGCACTTCGTCACTGACTGCATCACAGGCAAGGTATGTTTTATAGATGGAATTTTTACAATAATCATATTCATCCGCCACATTGTACTTCCTGCGCAATTTCTCATTGACCTGCTCATCCAACAAAATCACAGGATTCAACTGCTGAGGGTCCCCTACCAACATCAACTGCTCCCCCCGTATGATGGGTACAAGGGATATGGCAATATTACATTGGCTGGCCTCATCCATAATCACCATATCAAACATGGGGGACGGATCACCTAATTTATGAGCGGAAATACAAGTCGTAATGATAACAGGGAATATCTTCTGAAGTTTTTTGATATTTTTCTTATCACTTAAGTATTTACTGAATTGCGCCGTCTTTTCTTCCTCCGGCGCTTCATACAAAATATATCGTAACTCCTCATAAGCCCCATCACCCAGCTTCTTAATGTATCTTGCCGATGTATAAAACAAATACTGAAACAGATTATCCGTATCATGATCTAAAAGCAGCAGGGCATCCGCATCCGTAATCACTCCTGCCTCATCAATTTTGCTCTGTATCTGCCTTAACTGTCTCCCCTGCAGATCCATCTGAAACGGAATCATTTCCATAGAGGCCTGGGTACGGTTTTGATATTCCATCATCTGATCCAATGTCTCCCTGCGTTCCTTCAAATCCAATATCTCCTCATACTTTTTCAGCAGCGCAGAAAGCTTCCTGGTACGTTCTATTCTGTCATCCTTTTTCCGCTCCAAAGTGGCCTCATATACTTGTATTGACTGCACCTGTTCATATAACTCTTTGATATATTGAATCGCTTCCTGCACCTTATCCATATTCCCCAGCCGAAGCACCGGAAACGGAATTCTCTTGCCCCGATAGGTAAGATGTGTCAGCTTTTCAAACACACCATTGATAGGATGATTGTTATAGGACGCAAAAAGAACCGTCTTCTCGTTAAAAAAAGACGTAACTATGGTGTTAATGATGGTGCTGGTCTTGCCCGTACCCGGCGGCCCCTGAATATAGGCAACCGGGTATTTCTCAGCATTGTGAATTGCCAGCAATTGATCCAGATTGACCTTGTCGTTGAGCAGCACAATCGGATACTCTTTTCTACGAATGGGGCGGCTGACCAAATCACCAAAAAAGGCTTTGATGGGTATTGTCGCTTTCCCTTCCTGGTACATCTCCATAATTGCCCGGTATTCCTTATGCAAATCCAGCACAACCTCCATCCCCAGGCCGATAATGTACGGTAAATCATCCACACTGATATTTTGTCTGGCGCGTTTTGTGATACAGTCCTTAATCTTTTCCTGATTTTTCTCGAAATCCCTCAAAAGCTCATATTCATCCGCATCAAGATATCTGCGGATATTCTCCCTGATATTACCGCAGTTGAATTCCGTACATATGGTAATCTCATCATCAGGGCGCAGAACTCTGCGCTTCACATCCAACGCAAGCTTTCGATAAGCCAGTACATACAGCCCTTTTTGTGTATGAATGCTAAGCACATTCATTCCCAACCGCTGCATCACCAGTTTGCCGTCCGAACGCTTCTTTTCCTCCGTTTTCCTCTGAAAATGCCTGACAATAGTCTGAAACTGCTCCCCTGTGAGCTGATAACAATCTCCCTGAAAACTTTCTCTGTCCAGATATTTGATCAATTCAAACTCAGAATAATACGGCGTCACATCCATTCGATTACACATTTCCAGATAATTTAATATTTTCAGATTTGCCACATTATCAAAAAGAGATTTATATTTTTCCGGGTTCAAGTATATATCCTGCACCAATTTCTGATTGATCGGATAATAAGTTCCCTCAACCACCTGTGAGGCTAAAATAGAATCGATATCAATATAATCATAGGACTCAAGCGTATACTGTTTTAAATGCAGACCATCTACCGATAACCTGCGTTTTCTTACATCAATACCACGAATTCCAATCCAAAATTTCGTTACATGGCTTTCCTTATTGCGATATTCTATTTTCAGCCATTTCCCCTCATGAATAGCTTTAAAAATATCACTGTAAATGCTGCTCATGAATCGATTCCCCCTTGATGTATTTCCGGTATCTGATTGCGTATCATCATCCTGACTCTTCCTGGTATCTGATTGCGTACCAGTGTAAAAGGCCGCATCATGCCTTTCCACAGCACTTTTTATACTTCTTGCCGCTGCCGCATGGACAGGGGTCATTCCGCCCCACTTTGGGCTGCATACGGACATACGGCTCCTCTTCATATCCGTCGCAGATTACATTTTCCTGCCTGCGACGTTCCGGATATTTCTCATAATACTTTCCCCCAGAAACATCCAATTCCATCCGGTCATATTCTTTCTTCAGTTTCTCTCTCAGGAAATCAATGCTTTTCGTCTGTTCCAACGTCTCTATAAAGCCTTGAAACACTTTATAGCAATCGGGATATTCCGTCCGTATGATCTCAAATTCCTTCCTGATCTCCGGCCATTCCTCCAGAATACACAGTTTAACGTCCAATAATGCAAATCGTTCAAAAAGTGTTCGGCTTTCTTCAGCCTTTTCCCACCCGGAGCCTCTGGTTAGATACTCATAAGCAGCCAAGATAAAATCAGATATTCTGGCATCCTTCTCCATCATAAGAACTCTGATTCTTTTCATGTTCTTCATCCAAAGTGCTTCGGCTTTATCCCTTCCAAGCCCCTGCTTCAAATATTCAAAAACATCCGTCAAGAATTTTTCTTCTGTCCCACCTTTATCATTACATACATACATCACATTCTTTATGAGGCTCTCCAAATCTTCCAAATATTCCGCCATGTAAGGTACTGCTTCTCCCATGAACTTCAGAAGACTTTCCTTTGCCTGTTCAAGACGCTGCCCGCCGCACTCCATACATAAAACAAACAAACCCGTATGAGCATCCAGCAGTTGCATCATGTATTCCTTCTTGTCAGCGCTGCCCGCCGCTATGACTTCTAACAGCAATGCAAAACTGCGCTCTTCATCCCCACGTTCCCTGCAGTTAATGGCATAGCTGTCCAGAAAATCAATCTCCCTGCATCCCATATCATACGCTTTTCCAAATGCCGCATACGCCTTCTTGCCATATCCCCTCTCCAAATAGGAAATAGCCAACTCCTTCGCATACTCCACCTTATCAGGATACAGCTTCACCAGCTTTTCAAAACTTTTCACAGATTTTCCACTATAATAATTTTTTCGCTGTAAGAGCCCCAGATAATATAGAAACCCTTCACTTTCCCCAAAACGTCTGACAGCCTCTTCCGCAGTTTCCAGCGCTTCCCAATATACATGCTGCCTATACCGCGTCTCTATCTGCTCCAGCATCTTCTTTGCGAAAGGATCATCGGGAATTGTAAATGTCAGAACAGCCTTCCCTTTCCCGCTTTTCAGATTCTCATAAGCTTCTCTGATCTCCTGAAATCGTTCAGGCGCCTTTTCCGGCGTAAATTGGCGAACCAGTTTAAAATACGCCCTCTTGATCTCCTTCTCATCCGCTCCCTCTTCCAGACCCAGTATTTCATAATCACTTTTCATCTCAATCCTCATACCAACCTGCCATAACGAACAAGCTGCCTTCTATGATTTTATCCTGTTTCATTTGCGAAACTTTCCATTTTCTCAGCACTTTCGTTTCATAGGCGCAGTATTCCTCAAATACCAAAGTGCCTGAAAAATTTGTTTGAAATTAACGTAATGCCGCCTCTTAAGATTTCTTCTCACACTTCATTCGTCCAGCATTTCTTCCACTTCATCCGCAAGCTCGTCCGCCTGGTCTTCATCTTCCTCCAGGATTGCTTTCTTTAACTGATATAACAACTCCTCAAGTCTGGCATTCTCCGCTCCTTTATCTTCCGATCTCTCCTCATCCTTTTCATTTTGACGAAGCCATTTTTCCGCTCTGCGGATAATGGAGCGATACGCCGAAGCGCAATCTGCCTCCCGCCAGTTACTTACATCCACAGTTTCTTCTTTTCCGCTATCCATCAAGTCAATCACCAGATTCGCTTTCTTTCCTGTACTGAGCACAGTTGCCTCTACCTGAAGCATGCCATTGATATTGTAAGTAAAAGCAATATCCAGTTTTTCATTTTCCCTCGTTGTGGCAGGAATTCCCTCCAACAGGAAATGACCCAGGAAATGGTTTCGGCTTGCAACCTCGGACTCTCCCTGGTATACTTCAATATCCACCACTGTCTGTCCGGGATACAGAGTGGAAAATGTGTCATGTTTTGTCACTGGTATGGTTACATTTCTGGGAATGATAACACTCATAATGTCATCATTGTACAAGTCTACCGTCCGAACACCGAGAGTATATGGATTCACATCTGTCATTACAAGACCATCTTCCAGCTGCTCTCCTATCATAGCAGCGCAAACTGCAGCTCCCTGTGCCACGCAATAATCCGGGTGCACCTCCGTAACCGGCTCTATGCCCAGAAATTCTTTCAAATCCTGTGTTACCAACGGAACTCGTGTAGAACCTCCCACCAACAGCACCATGGCAAGTTCACCTCTGCCGATTCCGCTGTCAGCCATTACCACATGAATCGGCTGATGAGTTCTTTCTATCAAATCCGATATCAACTCTTCAAATTGCTTCCGCGAAACTGTTTCCTCCAATGCCAGGGGCACATGATTCTTCTCCGCCAGCATAGGAATCCGTACTGTTACTTCCTCTTGGGTACTCAATGCAATCTTGCACTGCTCCGCCTGTTCCTTCAAACGAGCCATGGCATAGACATTTTGCGCAATCTTCACCCCATGCTTTTCTTCAAATCTGGTACGCAGCCAATCTATGAGCCTTTCGTCGAAATCCTTTCCCCCCAGACGATTATCTCCGCTGCTGGCCTTGACCTCCAATACACCATCAAACATTTCCAGCAAAGTCACATCAAAAGTGCCGCCGCCCAGGTCATATACCAACACATAGCTTTCCTCTTCCATGTGGTCAATCCCGTAACTCATGGCCGCCGCGGTTGGTTCATTGATGATACGTTCCACCACAAACCCCGCTTTCTTCCCGGCTTCCACCACTTCCTGCCGCTGAATGTCATCAAAATAAGCGGGAACGGATATCACTGCCCTTGTTATCTCTTCCTCCAGATATTGTGAGGCGTACCGCTTCACATAAGATAACAGGTTTGCCGACAACTCCACCGCTGAAAAGGACTCTTTCCCAAGCTTAATAGGCTTTTTCGTACCGATTTTCCTCTTCATTTCGATCGCTGTCCGCTCCGGTGCCAGAATATATTGCGCCCTCGCCTTCTCGCCTACGATCATATTTCCTGACTCATCCAACCCCACCACAGAAGGGGTAACAATCTGCCCGTCAAAGTTCAATATCATTTCCGGCTTATTATCCCTGTATATGGCCGCTTCCGTTGTGGTTGTTCCTAAATCAATGCCAATTATCGTATCGCTCATCTCTCTCCTGTCTGCATTTTATTATGCTTATCTATATTTTTCTCCCTTTTCGGAAAAGAGTTCCCATTAACGACTCCGCAATTTTGAATTTTGGTATCTCAATATTAATCATACGGATATATCCATATATCCTCATATCTGACTGTAAATGACGCAAAACTTCCTTTATCAAGCAGAACACAGTTACTTTCTATCTCAACCATGTCAAGCCAATCCGTTGCAAACCGTACATAATATACATCCTCGTCTATATCTTCAACCTGACAATTAAAAACCACCATATCATCACATATGGATGTACTAAAATTACATGCCGGACTTTGAGATATCTTTTTTTCAAATTTCTCATATGATAATTCGATAAAATATGTATACTTTACAACAGGTTGTTCCCTGTATTTCCACACGCCTTTAAATTTTCCAATCTCTGTAGTTCCAGTTACAATAATTTTATCGTTTTCATATTCTATTTTATCTACTCCAAATTTCATCTTAACATCTCTACTATATCAGGTAGCGCCCTATCTCTTCACTCTCCTAAACTGCTTCCATAGATAGCTTCACATCATCATACTTTTATGTATAGTTATTCAGGATTGCTTCTCTTCCATTTTGTATGCGCACACCTGGGCTTTCTTTATGATCTGTCCATGGTAGGAATAGCCTGATGCATATACCTGTGCTACTGTGCCGCTCTGTTCTTCCACTGCGGCAGCACACACTGACAGTATCTGATGACATTCATAATCTACCTTCTCTCCACATTCTCCAATCTTACCGAAGGCACACTGTCTCTCATATTTCTCTGCTTCCTGCTCCATAAGTTCCGCCTGTTGCCGCCATCCTGCCCTCACATTCTCCGGAAGAGCTCCCTCTGCCAAAAGCTGCCGCAGAATCATTTCCTTCTGCCCTGACAGAACACAACATAACTCCACCAAAGCATTTTCCCTGTCCCGTATTTCCTGTAACTGCTTCTTTACATTCTCTTTGTCTTCCCCCTGACGCTGCAGCTCTTCCAAAATATCCTCCAGAGAACCTGATTGTCTGCGAAGCAGCTTGCCGTTCTCCTCCCTGTTTTGTTCCAGCTTCTCCTCCAGATGCTTCCCAAAACCTTCTTCCATATTTTTCTTCAGCTCTTCTTCCATGGTTTTCTTCAGTGCTTCTTCCATGGTTTTCTTCAAATCCTCTTCCAGAGCTTTCCTCAGCTTTTCTTCCAGCGCAGCAATAGATTCCTCATTTCTTTGCGAGAATGTTTCCAAAACACACCGCAGTTTTTCTTCCTTCTTCCGACTATCAAATAACATATTTTTCCGCTCTCCTAAAAATTACTGCCGTTCCAACCCCATTTTCCAACCTCTTCATATTTTACATATATGCGGTCCTTTTTCACCTGCAATTCTGTCTCATAAATATCACAAATCGTCTCAGTCAGCTTGTCCAGACAACCCTCCGGAATACTGCCAAATACTTTGACCTCTATAAAAGCGGTGGGTTCTTCCTTGTTTCCCTGAAAATATAAATTACAACCATCTGCAAATTCTATCATCAGCCACTTTTCGGATTTCCCCGGAATGATAGAAATCGCTTTTCCCAGCTTGTCCTTTAACGACGCTTCCTGTTCTTTCGTTACTGTCACACTTACCCTTGAATTAATAAACGGCATAACGTTCCTCCTTCACATTTCATTGCGTATTTTTAACAATAAATCCATTCTCATGCACCTTGAAGCTAATACCTGTTGTCTGTAAACAATCTCAATCACACCCTGTTATTCCTTCCAGTGCAATTCTCCATATTCTATCCTCTACACTCAAATTGTAAAAACAGTAAAAAGAAAGCGCAGTACAAACTACCAAATACGATACTTCACTCCAAAATTATACAATAAATACAGTACTTTTACAATGTAACTTCCATAGTTTCATCATATAAATGTTATAGTTGTTACTTTTCACACCTACGCCACCGCGAGGCGTTTTCACGCGCTTTATGCGTGAAAACCCGAGACAGTCGTGCGCGAAATCGCTGCATTTGCGATTTCTGTGCATCAGTTACTGGTCACGGAGTGAACAGTAACTGATAGTTTAGTCATGCCATTCACTGTGAAGCTCACTCCATATCATTTGTAATATGTACTCTATGCCATTCTTACCCATTGCCTTCTATAACTCTCCTACCCAAATGTCGGCATCTTCCTCCAGTTTCTCCAATGCACTGCCCCGGCTGGCCATAATATATATCAACCCTTCACCATTGCAGCAGCCCAACAGTCCACGCTGAGGATTTGCAAATACAGCCTGTTTCCCGATACTCAAAAAGTGAAAAAAATGGTCAAGCAGCGCTCGGCTTTCTCCATTATCCTCAAGAGAACACTCTCCGACCCTGGGCAGGAACCCCAGCCCATTCATGGCCAGCAGCCACAATAATGTATCTTCCAGACTCATCCCCAATGTATCCCTCTCTCCATTTCTCAGATCCAGATAGGGAAGTCCTGTTTCCCGATCCAGACGTAGCAGCCATACCGCCTGATTTTCTACTGCCAGTACCGGATCGCATATCGGTATGACGCCATCCTCTTCCGAAGAATGCTCATTTCCACAGCCCTCCCCATTCATATCATTCCTCAATTCTTTTGGTGTATAGATGAGATTCAATGCACCATCGCTAAACAGCTTTCCGCCCTTGCCAAAACGCAGGTAAAACTCCCATAACGCCTTCGGGAAAGTTATTCCCAATCGCTTCTCAGCCTTTTCAATTTCCTCCGCTTCCAACGCCATAGACTTTTTCCCCAGCAATACATCTGCCAGCATATCCAATTTCTCCTTAAAATTCACCGGCGGAGGACTCTGGATGAATTTTCTGGGATCCAGTATCTTTTTTCCATTCCTTTTCTGCCAGATGATGGTATATTTCTCCCCCAATGCTTCCAGTACCGCCGTTTCCCGACTGTAAACCAGGCACTTCTTCTGATAGTCCTCCGCAAACTTCAAAAGCATTCCGCGTGCTTCATCACAGGCAAATTCATACCCACAGATATTAATGCTGTTCAACATGGTACATCCCAACTGCTCTGCTGCCACTTCATATCGGCTGCGGTCTCCGATTCCCTTAAAAGAAAGTTTAATCCAGACGCAGTTCGGCATCTCTCCCTCCAAAGCCTGCCCCACCTGCCGCAGCAGAAGCGTGCCGAGACTTTGAGGCGGACCGCCCCAGGCACACCACCGATACCATTTCTCCCATTCGGCTCTGGTATTATCAATAGAATGTGTGTCACACCAAAAAATACCTCCTGTGGGGCTAATCACCCGATTCACAGGCAATTCCCGGGAAAAAGCATACTGTTCATGATCTCTCGTCCGGCAATAAACCAGATATTCCAACCTTCGATTCCTATCGGAATATTGTTCCAACACCATACGCTCCACCGGCAGAAATCCCTGCCTAAGCAGCCGTTCTTCTCTGCCGATGACCTGATACAGCGCATGAAATGCTTCCGGAAGGAAAGTGTATTCCCGCAGCTTCTCCATAGCCTCTGCCTCAGCAGGCTGATCCGTCCAATCCTCCCCGAAAGCAGAACGGCACAGAGCACGCAGGTCCTCTAAAAAGGGCTGTACCGGAATGTCCTGCAAAACCCGATAGTCCTCATCTGTATATTCCGCATCATGTTTCCGTTCCATTTTACTACTCCTCCCTTCCGCCACACATCAAAAAAACTTCCTATTTATATCCATTGTTATCAGCTCAAGCTAACTCTGCTAATAGTATACCATGATTACAAATCAATCATGGTATAGATGGCCATCCGGCCGTTTCATGCCATGAATATGGTCTTATTATACCATAATTTTGTGCGCTTCAGCGCACATGGAATCATAAGTTGACACAATGCCCTTCTGTGTCAACATTATACCATGATTTTCCATATTGTGAACGATAAATATCCAAAATAAGATATAGAAATAGAATTCGGCATTAATACCGACTTTTGAATCTAATCATGCAAATGTACTTCACGGATTCGGGTAATTTTTGATAGCATTAAGTATGTACTTGTGGTAGAATAATGCCGTAAAGCAATGCCGCCAATCAGAAGGAAGCGAGGAACATGAAATGAACACAAAAAAATCAAATACAGAAACATTACATGCAAAAATACTATGGTGGACAGCTTTGGTTTTGATACTTTCCTGTTTATGCTATCTCCCCATGCTTTTAGAAAAAAACGGAATTCCTGTTTCACAAATAGCACTCAATTTAAAATACTTATTTGTTATCGTACCACTTACAGTATCCATAGTATTTTCTTTCCAAGAAAAATACTTCAAAAAATGGGTTTTGACTTTATTTACAGAAAAAGTAAAATTTCAAGCAATATTGAGCTGCATAATATTGGGCTGTATTGGTTTATCCTTTTCCGCCATGTATTGTTTGATTATGGGCGAAATGGATTTATTCACAAGCAGTTATCCAACAGCTTTGGCTGTTGTCCTAAATTGTTCCTATCTTTTTGTCACAGCCCTGCTGGAAGAAATGGCATGGAGAGGTTTTTTATTGAATAAAATTGCCGCTGTAGAAGAAAAGAAATTTGCTTTGATCTATGTTGGAATTATCTGGGCTGTTTGGCATATTCCCATGTGGGCAATTAGAAATTCTTTGGGCTTTAAGGAAATACTTATATATTTTATATGGACGATTGCTATTTCATTTATTTTAGGAATATGTTTTTTCATATATAAAAATATATTGATAGTTTCCCTATCACATATGATTTTTAATACTTGTTTTATTTTGCCTGTGAAATTTGGTGTTATTCCATTAGGGTGTATAC
>CAMWLE010000016.1 GCA_947175015.1 uncultured bacterium | reverse complement strand
ATGAGAAATTTGAATTGGAACAAAAATATGCTGCGATGTTTGGGCATGGAGTGCCAAGAGAGATGTTTCCGCCTGGCATATCCGAAGATGAGATAATGAAAGCTGTTGAAAGTTGTGTTCAAAATCAAAAAGACGATTTGATGAAAATATTGGATGTAGAGGAATAAACGAATTCCGCTGTCATGAAAAATAAAAGAGGTAAAAAATGGATAAGATGTTAATGGCGCTTTGTTATCTGATTTCCTGCTTTATCATAACCTATATTGTGTTTCAGTTTATGGATGAGAGGTATCATAGAACCTATCAGAATCGGCTCGTCTACGTTTGGACGGGGATTGTAAATACTATGTTTACGGCAACATTGAATCTCCTGGGAATACCAGTATTAAATCTATCCGCATGGTTTGTGATGATTGGTGTCATATCAGGCGTTCTTTACTATGAAAACAGTATCAAAAGAATGAAAAGGATCACGGAATGCGAGGCGCTTCTGATTGTGATTACGTTTACGGAAGCATTTGGTGTGCTGCTTGTGAAATGGGTTTTATTGGTAGCAAAGGCACAGATCAAGAACCCAGTCATGGCAACCTGTCTGGAAGTGACTGTTTCAAAGCTTGTGGTCATTTTTGTATATTTTACGGCGATCAGGGGGATGGTGAAAAAACACCCTGTCGTACATAGCAAAATGCAGCATACGACCTGTTTTGTCATACTTTTATATAGTTTTATTAATATGCTTGCGATTATACAGGGGCTTTCGCATGACCTGAACAATGGAATATTTGCGGTCAATATGTGCTGTATCGTACTGGCAGATTTATATCTGCTTTATTTTATAAAAGCTACCGATGAAAAGAAAGCCTATGATATGAAGGTACGGGATCTGGAACAGCAGGCGGTGCTGCAGCAGAGATACTATAAGCATCTGGAGGAAATCGACCTAGGACACAGGCGGTATGCTCATGACCTGAAAAACTGCATGGTGTCCATAGCCGCACTCGCCGCTGGCGGCGGAAACGAGGAGATTTTGAGCCTGCTCGGAGATATGGAGGTGGAGCTGGATACACTGACCGGAAAGCGCTATACATCGAATCACATACTGAATGCGATTCTATGGGAAAAGTCCGTACTGGCTGAGCGGCATGGTGTTCAGATGGATATTGCGGTGGAGGAAAATTCCGGATGGGCGTGTATTCCGGGGAAGGA
Organism: uncultured bacterium; assembly: GCA_947175015.1. Taxonomy (GTDB): domain Bacteria; phylum Bacillota; class Clostridia; order Lachnospirales; family Lachnospiraceae; genus Acetatifactor. Next base: position 45,437 of record CAMWLE010000016.1, on the reverse strand, counting down.
TCTGATCGTTATGGCAGGCAATCTTCTTGATAATGCCATCGAGGCGGCAAAACAGTGTACACAAGGCAGCGTTCATGTGGCGCTGCATGCGCAGGAGCATTTTCTTGTGATGGAGGTGGAGAACACATGTATTAACAACGGAGAAATACATACTTTGCATGGTTCTACGAAACCAGATGCCCAAAATCATGGATATGGGATTTCAAACGTGCGGGATACCGCGGAAAAATATGGAGGGCTGTTGTATATAGAACAGAACGGGGATTGTTTTATCGCAATACTGACAATAGCAAAATCCTGCCTTGACATGCAGAGCAGGCACTCCAAATCCCACATGACATGATGTGAAGAGACACAAACAGTCGATCAAGGAACTCCGCTGTTTATGCAATTAATGTTATGATAAGACAAAAAGACGTATTGTATGTATTTCTCCAATTTTATATATAGATGTTGAAATGATAGGTATATTATAATACCATGAAGTTGTATACAAGAGGAATTGAAGTGGCAGAATTTCAGGAAGGAACGCTCGACACATTGATGGAACGGTTATGTGATGATGAACCACTACTGAAAGAAACGACTCTGGAAATTGTTGATGTGTTTGAGGGGAAGGAGAAGGGGATGTCTGAACGGTATTCAAATTACGTGAATTGCAGTGACGGAGAATTGATTGACAGACTTCGCAGAGGTGAGACGGCAATCATGGATTATATTTTTGAGAAATATAAAAATCTGGTACGCAGCAAGGCAAAATCCATGTTTATCCTGGGCGCAGATAGTGAAGATTTAATACAGGAAGGCATGATAGGTCTGTTTAAAGCGGTGCGCGATTACGATATGGGAAGAGATGCCAGCTTTTCCACTTTTGCGGAGCTTTGCATCAACAGACAGATGTACACAGCAGTGCAGGCGTCCAAAAGGCAGAAGCACTTTCCGCTGAATACCTATGTATCTTTGGATAGTGAGGCCGCAGGAGACGACAAAGAAGGACTGAATCTGGCGGAACTTCTGGCAAACAGAGCGGAACTAAGTCCGGAAGAGCTGTTTTTGGATAAGGAGCGGGTGGATTATTTGGAGAAAACCATGGAGGAAGAGCTTAGTGAATTTGAGAAGCAGGTACTTGACCTGTATATTACAGGTATGAGCTACAGCCAGATTGCCAAAGTGCTGGGAAGAGATGAAAAGGCAACGGACAATGCGTTGCAAAGGCTGAAATCAAAAATAAGAAAGATGCTATAAAAATTTTAGAATTAAGAAAGATTCCTTCTATTGACATAAAAAGTGCACAGGGCATATAATCAACAAGGTAAATTTGTGTACGGAACTTAAAACAGCAAATGTCTATGCAAACCCCAGATGGAATTATGGACACAGGTATTTCGTGACCATAATTTCATCTTAAAGTTTGGGGGATTGTTTGGGGAATTGTATAGATAATTGCGGAACATAAAATAAAAGGAGCAGCCATGATATCAAATTTCAGCGTGAAAAAACCATATACAGTGCTTGTGGGAGTGGTGTTGGCAATCATTCTAGGTGTGGTGTCTTTTACCAGGATGACAGCGGATTTAATGCCCAGTATCAGCCTGCCGTATGTAATTGTGATGACAACATATCCGGGCGCCAGCCCTGAGACAGTGGAGGCGATGGTGACACAGCCCGTTGAGGCATCTATGGCCACGGTAAGTAATATTGAAAGTATCAGCTCCGTTTCTAATGAAAACTATTCTATGGTCATTCTTGAATTTGCCCAGACTGCGGACATGAATGCAGTATCCCTGGAGATTCGGGAAAATCTGGACCAGATCAAAAGTTATTGGGATGATTCTATCGGAAACCCCATTATTATGAAGTTAAATCCTGATATGCTGCCGGTCATGATTGCTGCGGTGGGTGTGAATGGTATGGATTATGCACAGATTAGTACATATGTACAAGATACCATTATGCCGGAGCTGGAGAGCATTGAAGGTGTTGCCAGTGTCAGCGCCACCGGATTGCTGGAAGAGAGTGTGAATGTGGTTATCCGGCAGGAAAAAGTGGATGCGGTGAATGAAAAGGTCTTTGCTGCCATCGACGACAAAATGAAGGAAGCGGAAGAAGAACTGGAAGATGGACGTCAGGCCATCGAAGACGGTAAAAAGGAATTGGCGGACGGCAGAAAAGAGCTGGAAGACGGTAAAAAGGAGATTGCGGACGGCAAGGCAGAGCTGGAAAATGGGAAAAAAGAACTTGAAGATAAAAAAGCGGAGACTGCGGAGCAGTTGGCAAATGCCAAAAAAGATCTGCTCACGGCAAAGGCGGATTTAGAAGCGGCCAAGTTAAATCTAAATACCAATCTGACTACGGCGAGACAGTTGAATGAAGGAATCGTGAAGATAAATGCGCTGACGGATATTCTGGTAAATGCACCGGAGAGATATGCGCGTTTATGTCTGGCAGTGGCATCAGCCAATGAAGCTGGAAATGCGGAGGCTGTGGAACAGGCCAGGCAGGAGATACGAGAACTGCAGGCAGCGTATTTTGGAAGTGAGATCATAGGGCAGATGAAGGGAGTTGACAGTCAACTGGATGAACTGCTTGCCAGTTTGGAAGGGATGGACTGGAGTGACAGCGAAAATTTTGTATCTGTAGCGGCATTGCTTACATTACTGTCCCAAAGTGGTTCTAATCAAATCCTTGCCCAGAGGGAGGGCCTGGAAGACGCATTGAATGCCCTGACAAACGGACTGGGACTGGAGGCTTACACGAATATTGCGGTGGCAACCATAGAGGAACTGGATGAACAATTATCCAAAGTGGATGCAGGGCTTGTAGAGGTGGAAAAGGGACAGTTGGAGGCTGCGTTGGGATTTGCGGAGGGAAATTCACAGATTGCCCTTGGTGAATACCAGATGAAGCTGGCGGAAGCACAATTAGACAGCGCATTGGAACAGATTGAAAAGGGGGAAGAACAGTTAAAGGATGCGGAAGAGCAGTTGGCGGATGGTTTGAAACAGTTGGAGGAAGCAAGAGAAAATGCTTATGAGCAGGCGGACATGACCGGCATTCTGACGGTGGATACGGTCAAGGGACTGTTGACTGCCCAGAATTTCTCCATGCCCGCAGGTTATGTGACGGAGGAAGGCATCAGCTATATGGTGAGGGTGGGAGATAAACCCTCTACGGTGGAGGAATTACAGGTATTGCCGCTGATGGATCTGCATATGGACAATGTGCCGGTAATCACCCTTAAGGATGTGGCAGATGTGTTCTACACAGATAATTCCGCGTCTATTTATACCAATGTGGACGGCAGTGCCGGGGTCATGCTGACCATTCAGAAGCAGACAGGGTATTCCACCGGTGAAGTGTCGGATCTTCTGGGGGCACGTTTTCGGGAGCTGATGGATGAGGACAGCGCATTGTCTCTGGTGACATTGATGGACCAGGGAATTTATATTGATTTGGTTATGGATTCCATTATCAGCAATATATTATTTGGCGCTGTTCTGGCCATTGTGATTCTGTTGATATTTTTAAAGGACATCAGGCCTACACTGGTGGTTGCCCTTTCTATTCCGGTCAGTTTGGTGACTGCCATTGTGTGTATGTATTTCAGCGGCGTGACATTGAATATTATCTCTCTGTCCGGATTGGCGTTGGGCATAGGAATGTTGGTGGACAATTCTATTGTGGTAATAGAGAATATTTATCGGCTGCGCAATGAGGGATATTCTGTCAAAGAGGCTGCCATGACTGGTGCCGGTGAAGTGGCAGGCGCAATCATGGCATCCACCCTTACTACGGTATGTGTATTTCTTCCCATTGTGTTTACGGAGGGAATTACAAGGCAGCTTTTTGTGGATATGGGATTGACCATTGCCTATTCCCTCCTTGCCAGTTTAGTAATTGCATTGACAGTGGTACCGGCTATGTCCTCTAAAATGCTGGTCAAAACCAAGGAGCAGAAAGAGGGTAAAATATTCGGTGTCTTGATCAAGGGTTACGAGAAATTGCTTGCGGGCGCTTTAAAGGTAAAGCCGCTGGTGATACTTCTGGTATTGGTGCTTCTGATAGGAAGTGTAATGCTGGCATTTACCAATGGTACGGCATTTATGTCGGATATGGATTCTACACAGTTGACGGTCAGTATTTCATTGGCAGAAGATGCGACTTTGGAGGAAACCGCTGCCGTGACAGACAGGGTAGTAGAAGAAATCCTTTCCATAGAGGATGTGCAGAACGTGGGAGCCATGACTAACAGCTCCAGTATGGCCATGCTGGGAGGAGGCGGTGGCAGCAGCACCAATTCCACTACGGTCTATGTGGTGACAAAAGAAGATAAAAATATGAGCAATGAGGAAATTGCCAGAATCATTATGGAAAAAACCGCAGGATTGGAAGCGGAAATCAGCATAGATACTTCCAGTATGGATATGAGCGCCATGGGAGGCAGCGGTATTTCGATTCAGGTGCGGGGCAGAGAGCTGGATACCTTGCGGCGCATTGCCGGGGAAGTGGCGGCAATTGTGGAGAGCGTGGAAGGAACGGCTGATGTCAGCGATGGGTTGGAAGAGGCGGATGAGGAACTGCGGATTTTAATTCACCGTGATGATGCGGTACATTATGGACTTACGGTAGCACAGGTTTTCAGCCAGATTTATACGAAACTGGCCAGCGCAAATGTTGCAACCACCCTGGAAGCGGCGGAGCAGGATTTCAGCGTATATGTGATGAACGGAAATGATATCACTTTGACCAGGGAACTGGTGAAGAATTTGGAGATAGACGGCACCAATGAAGAGGGTGAGAAGGTAAAGGTGCCTTTGTCGGAAATCGCGTCCTTTGAAGAAACGGAGGCATTGTCATCTATCAGCCGTGTGGATCAGACGAGGTATGTATCGGTGTCCGCAGGCATTGCGGAAGGGTACAATGTGGGACTGGTGTCCGCCGATGTGGAAGCGAAGATGTCAGATTATGATCTTCCGCCCGGCTATCGTCTGGTATTTTCCGGTGAAAATGAAATGATTGTGGATGCCATGGAGCAGATCATGTTGATGCTGATTCTGGCGGTATTGTTCATGTATCTGATTATGGTGGCGCAATTCCAGTCGTTACTCTCACCTTTTATTATTATGTTTACCATACCTCTTGCATTTACGGGAGGTTTCCTGGGGTTGTATGTCAGCGGCAGTGAGGTCAGCGTGATTGCTTTGATTGGTTTTGTCATGTTGGCAGGTATTATAGTCAACAATGGTATTGTGTTGATTGACTATATGAACCAGTTGCGGGAAAACGGTATGGAGAAGAGGCAGGCAATTCTTACGGCCGGCCGTACCAGGCTTCGGCCGGTGCTTATGACCGCACTAACCACCATTTTGGCATTGTCCACCATGGTTTTCAGCAATGATATGGGCTCCGAGATGGCAAAGCCTATGGCGGTGGTGACGATTGGCGGCCTTACGTATGGTACACTTCTGACCTTGGTGGTGATTCCCTGTATTTACGATTTGTTCCGTAGGGAGAAGAAGGAAAAGGCGGAGATTGTTTTGGAGTCATAAGAAAAAAGCAGGGGCGAAGGGGCATCCGGTTTTAGCGGATGTCCTTTTGGTTATGTCTGGTAAAAAGAAGTCAATTGAAAATGCTTCCAGGTTTTGGTATAATGGGGAAAATATTAATTGATGTAAATATAGGAGTATCGGTGCAGGGCAGTATGGAAATGTCTGGTCATGGATACCAGGGAGTGCAGGGAGGAAGAGTATGGAGAATACGACAAAGAGAATGATTAAAGTGACCGGAAAGGCTAAAATTGCAGTCAAACCGGATACAATACGTCTGGTAATTGCTCTGAAGGGAACCAGGGAAAGCTATGAAGGTGTCTTGCAGCTCTCATCACAGCAGACGGAAATGCTGAAGAACTGCTTTGAGCAATTGGGCTTTGAGAGAACGGATTTGAAGACGACATCTTTTCAAGTGAATACAAAATACGAAAATTATCAGGACAAAGGAAGAGCTTGGAAACAGAAATTTGTCGGTTACGAATTCAGGCACAGTTTAAAGATAGAATTTGATGTGGAGTATCAGATGTTTGGGAAAATGTTATATGCTTTGGCACACAGTTTTGCAGAACCTGAATTCCAAATATTTTATATTGTGAAAGATGCGGAACCTGTCAGGAATCTTCTGTTGGCAAAGGCAGTGGAGGATGCAAAAGTGAAAGCGGAAGTGCTCGCCAAGGCGGCAGGTGTGACATTAGGGGAGGTTAACACAATTGACTATTCCTGGGAAGAGATGGAGATAATATCCAAACCCAGGAATCGGATGATGGCAGCGTACAATGGCGGCCCGGAAGTGGATGGTGCGGGAGCCTGTGAAATAGACATGGAACCGGAGGATATCAATGTATCAGACCATGTGACAGTGAGTTGGTATATATGTTAAGAGTTGTTAGTATATAGAGATAAATAAGATAAAAAGAAGGATAAAAAAGTAAAATAGAAAGGTAAAATGAAATGGGAAAGTGTATTTTAGTGGTGGATGATGACGCAATGAATTTAAGGATGGCGGCACATACGCTTGAACGGAATTCCTATGAGGCTGTCCTTGCGAGTTCAGGGGCCGAGGGCCTTGCAAAGCTCAAGGAGCATCAGGTGGATCTGGTTCTTTTGGATATTGAGATGCCGGAAATGAATGGCATAGAGACTTTTCGCCAGATACAGGCAAATCATCTCAATGTACCGGTTATTTTTCTGACAGCTTCCGGAGATATGAATGATGTACTGGATGCTATTAAACTGGGGGCGGTTGACTATGTAAAAAAACCCTTTATTCCAAAGGATTTATTAGAACGGGTTTCAAAGGCATTGGGATGAATTATTACCCTTGAAAAGCGCAGGCGAGCAGTTCTGTCTTGTACAGCGTTTTTTATCAGAATTGGGAAAGGAAGATGATTATGAGCCATTCAATTGTGATAAAGCACGAAGAGGGGAAGACAGGTGCACATCTGCTGATGGCAGGGGGTGTCAGTGTTTTCAGTGTACTGCTGATTGTGGTTACACTTGTCATGGCATGGGAAATATGGATGATACCGTTGCTTGGTATGGGTATTTTGTCTATATGGGTATTACATATTGGGAGAATGGTCTCAGATGCCATTTACGAATACATATGCACAGGGCTGATGGTGGTGGAGTTTTTCTATTATAGTGTCCATGAGGCTTGTCTGTATGATGCGCCTATGATAGCCTGTGTTCTGTTCTTTATGTTGGCGCTGTTACATAGAAAAGCGCTGTTGTATCTGGTGGAGGCCATGTATGTGTTAGTGTTGTTGTATCATATTCTGTTTTTGCATACCATAGGGCCGGGCATGGGAATGGATCATTTCGTCAGGCTGGTGTTGGGAGTCGCAGGAACAATTGGTGCTATGGCACTTTCCGGTGCCATGATGAACCGGTGGAAGGAAGAACGGAAGGAAATGCGTGCAATTGTTCATTCGCTGGAGACTGCGAAACAGCAGAATGCGGATTTCCTTTCCAATGTGTCGCATGAATTGCGTACTCCCATTAATATGGTTACGGGAATCAGTGAAGTGGCTTTGGGCAGGCAGATGTCTCCTGAATTGCGGGAAAGTATGCAGGCCGTACAAATGGCAGGCAGGCGCCTGGCGGGGCAGATCAATGATATTCTTGATTATACGGAGATTGTAGGGAATACATTGGTAGTGACAAATGAACATTATATGCCTTGTTCTGTGATCAATGATGTGATTACTACCATCGCAATGCAGAACAGCGATTGTAATCTGGAGATGATATTTGACATGGAACCGCATATCCCGGCAGTGCTCATTGGAGATGCGGAGAAAATTTCCCGGGTCTTAAGACTATTACTTCAAAATGCAATTAAATTTACGGATGAAGGGGGCATATATGTTCATGTGGGAATCCGCAAGGAGAGTTATGGAGTAAATCTGGATATTACTATCTGTGACACCGGTATTGGCATGACTTCTGCACAGCTTTCGCGAATCTATGATGAGTTCTATCAGGCGGATAGCGGGCGCAGCCGTTACGCGGGAGGTTTGGGGCTTGGGATACCGATTGCCAGGGGCCTTCTTCATGCCATGGAGGGATTTATTTATTATAGCAGCAGGGAAAATCAGGGAACCCGGGTACATATTTCGATTCCTCAGGGGGTGGCGGATTCTTCTCATGGTATGGTGCTTGCCAACCCGAAACAGTTCTGCATTGTGTGCTATTTCAAATCGGATAAATACAGTCGGGATGAGATACGGCAGTATTATGATAATCTGATTCTGCATATGGCGGAGGGGCTTGACCTCCAGGCATATCGCGCCTATCACTTTTCGGATTTAGAGAAAATGCTCAACAGCTACCAGGTGACGCATCTGTTTCTTGCCCAGGAGGAATATGAAGAAAATATTTCTTATTTTGAACAATTGGGGAAGTCAGTTTGTATTGTGCTCATTGCAGGTAAAGAGTATTCTTTGGATGCGGAGAGCAGTCTGATATTGATTCGCAAGCCGTTCTTTGCATTGCCCATTGTCAATCTGTTAAATGGTGTGAGCTATGGAAAGAATCTATGGGAGAGTATGATGGCGGAAAGGGAATTTTCCTGTGCGGGTGTTCGAGCGCTGGTGGTGGACGATGAAGAGATGAATCTTATGGTAGCCAGGGGGATTCTGAATAGTTATGGGATACAGGTGGATACTTGCGCAAGCGGTACTGCGGCGGTGGAACAATGTGTGGGAACCGTGTTCAATTTGATATTTCTGGATCATATGATGCCGGGGATGGATGGTGTGGAAACACTGAAGTGCATTCGGACCATGAAAGAAGGGGAGTATCAGAATCTTCCGATCATTGCCCTGACAGCCAATGCGATCAGTGGGGCAAGGGAAATGTTCAAGAATGAGGGATTTACGGAATTTGTGCCAAAGCCCATAGAACGTTCTGTGTTGGAACGGGTGCTCCGCAGGGTGTTGCCTGAGCAGTGCATTCAGTATCGTATGGAAGAGGAAGATAGTGTCAGTGCAGGAATGTCGCGGACAGTACAGACGGAAAGCGGTGGGGCGGTGGTGTCTGCCGGCCGGGGAGAATCCGCCGGGACATGGGGGAATGAGGAAGCGCCCAAGGAGGTGTCCGCCGGCCAGGGAGAATCCGCCGATACAGGGTTGAATCGTCTGCAGCATTTTGGTATTAATATAGAAGTGGGTTTGCACTATTGCGGCGGCGAAGAGGATTTTTATCTGGAAATGCTGCAGATGTATTGTGAGCAAAGTAAGGAAAAGCGTGAGGAAATAGAAGAATTATATCAAAGTGAGAATTGGGCGGAATATGCGACGAAAGTTCATGCTTTGAAGAGTACATCCCTGACCATTGGGGCAGAAGAACTGTCAGCGCAGGCAAAGGCGTTAGAATTGGCAGGGAAGAGCGGGGATGCGGCATTTATCAAAGAAAATCACAGGAAACTGATCAAGTCATATGATGAAATTTGTCAGTTGCTCACGGAGCATGTGATTATGGAACATTGAGTCGGTAGAACCAGGGAGGAGAGGGCGCTTTGATCAGAAAATTTCTGAAACCCATAATGGATCACAAGGTAAATCTGCAGGAGAGGATGTTTCGGCTGATTGCAGGGGTTGGTGTTACAGCTTTGGTGTTTATGCTGTTCAGCAAGCTGTTGACCGGAGAAAATATTGCAAATCTGTTGGTATTGGCAGTCTGCATTGTATGTATCATTGCAGTGAGCAGTGTCAGTATCAGGAAGAACAGGATCAATACAGGAGCTACATTGGTTGCCATATTGCTTATTATCTTTCTGCCGATGAATTTTTTTATGGCAGGAGGTATGTATGGAGGTGCTCCTCTGTGGTTTGTGTTTGTGCTTGTCTACATCAGTTTGACATTGTATGGGCTAAGGCGGCTTATCTTCTTGCTGACAGGCGCGGCTGAGGCGGTTTTGTGCTATTATATTACCTTCTATTATCCCGAATATGTCATGCAGCATACACTGCATATGGCTTATATGGATTCTGTGCTTTCAGTGGTTTTGGTGGGTGCTTTGACAAGTGTCATGATTCTGTTCCAGAAGCGCATCTATCAGGAAGAAAACAAGATAACAAATCAGCAGAAGAAAGAAATTGAAGAATTGAACAAGGCGGAAAACCATTTTTTCTCCAGTATGAGTCATGAAATCCGCACACCTATCAATACCATCATTGGTCTCAATGAAATGATTCTGCGGGGAGAGATATCGGATGAAATTGCCGAAAATGCCAGGAACATTCAGGGAGCCAGCAAGATGCTGCTGACGCTGATCAATGATATTCTGGATTTGTCCAAAATAGAATCCGGGAAAATGGATATTGTAAAGGTATCTTATGAGACAGGCGCCTTTTTCTCGGAGATTATCAATATGATATGGATTAAGGCAAAGCAAAAAGGGTTGGAGTTTCACCTGGATGTGGATTCTTCCATACCAAGTATGCTCTGTGGAGATGAAGTGCGCATCAAGCAGATTTTAATCAATTTATTGAACAATGCCATCAAATATACCAGTGAGGGTTCCGTGACGCTTTTGGTTCGTTGTGAGCGGCAGGGTGTGAATCGAGTACGTGTCTATTATACTGTAAAGGATACCGGACAGGGAGTGAAGAAGGAAGATATTCCCTATCTGTTTAATACATTTCAGAGGGTGGATGAGGAGAAAAACCGCCATATTGAAGGTACCGGTCTGGGTCTGAGTATTGTGAAACAGTTGGTGCAATTGATGGATGGCGATATTAATGTCAATAGTGTCTATACAAAAGGCACTACATTTCTGGTCACATTGGATCAGGATATCGTGGATGCGACGGAATTGGGATTCTTTACGTTGGAGTCTCGTGTACAGAAGGAGAGCAGAACGCATTATAAGCAGAGTTTTGAGGCGCCGGAGGCAAAATTGCTCATCGTGGACGATAATGCTATGAATCTGATGGTGGCGAAGAAATTACTTTCAGATACGAAGATTCAGATTGATACGGCATTAAGTGGTGAGGCGTGTCTGAAACTGACTCAGAATAAGCATTATGATGGAATTTTAATGGATCATCTGATGCCGGGAATGAATGGGATAGAATGTCTTCATGCCATCCGTTCCCAGACTGCGGGCATGTGTCGGGAAGTTCCTGTCATTGCATTGACTGCCAATGCGGGCAGTGACAATCAACTTCTGTATCAAAAAGAGGGATTTAACGGATATCTGGCAAAGCCGGTCAGCGGTGCTTTATTGGAAGCGGCGGTTATGCGGATTTTGCCGAAGGAAATGGTTGTACTCAGCGATGAGGCTGCGCAGACGGAAATCGGCAAGGATGTTCTTGTATTTGACCAGAGAAAACGAGTGCCCCTGATGATTACAACAGACAGTGTATGTGATTTGCCGGAACAACTGACAAAAGCATTGGGGATATCTGTGAATCCGTATTTTGTCTGTACGGAACACGGACGTTTCCAAGATGGAAAAGAGCTGGAAACGGAGGAGTTACTGGATTATCTGTACAGAGGGAAAAAGGGGAGTTCCAAGGCGCCGGATGTGTCCGATTATGAGAGCTTTTTTGCACAGAAGCTTCTGGAAGCACAAAATATTATTCATATTGCCATGGCGGCATATGCCAGTGAAGGCTATCGGCATGCCAGTGAGGCGGCGAAATCTTTTGAGAATGTCATGGTGATTGATTCAGGCCATCTCTCCAGCGGTATGGGCCTTGCGGCGCTGTGGGCGGCGTATTTGGCCGGACAGAATACCAGGGTGGAGGATATTGTACATTCGATAGAAGCATTGAAAAAGAGAATCTCCACATCCTTTATTATGAATAGCACCCAGATGTTGTATCGAAGAGGCAGGATTTCCAGGGGAATTCATATTTTATGTAATACCCTGCTGCTGCATCCAGTCATTGTACTTCGCAAGAGTAAGATGACAGTGGGTGGGATTCGGATGGGAAATTTTGCGCAGGTATCCAAAAGCTATATCCGAAGCATACTGAAACATGCAAAAGATATTGACAAAAGAATTCTGTTTCTCACATATGCGGGAATGGATGAGAGCAGTTTGGATGAAATCCAGGAGATGGTCAGGGAGTGCTGCGTGTTTGAGAAGATTTATCTCCAGAAGGCATCTTCTGCCATTGCCAGCAATTGCGGAGCAGGTTCATTTGGGTTACTGTTTATGAGAAAAGATAGAACCCTGTGATCCTGCGAGAGAGGTGGGTGGAATTTCAGTTGATAATGAAGATATGCCGCCAGGGAAGAAGAGAGGATTTTGATGAAAAAGGTAATGAAGTGGTTCAGTGTGATTGGGGTTATGGCGGCATTATTTTGTGGATGTGGTCAGGAGGATGTGGTGAATCATTCCTTTACATTGGATTCGGAATATGTCATGGATAAAGGGGTTCTTGTGGTAGGGGTGACGGATTTTGAGCCATTGGATTATTTGCAGGAAGATAACTGGATTGGTTTTGATGCGGAAATGGCGGGTTTGTTTGCGGAAAGCCTGGGGTGTTCTGTGCAATTTATGGAGATTGACTGGGATAAGAAGCTGACATTGCTGAATCAGGAGACAATTGACTGTATCTGGAATGGTATGACTTTGACGGAAAAAATGCAGGAAGATATGGAATGTTCCATAGCATATTTGAATAATGCCCAGATGATTGTGGTTCCTGTAAGAAATGCGGAGAAACTGCAGACGGTGGATGATTGTATGCATTTGTTGTTCGTGGTGGAGACGGGGTCTGCAGGTGAGCAGGAGTTGAGGGAGAGAAATTATCGTTTTATGGCTGTGGGGTCACAGGTGGAGGCGCTGGAAAACGTGCTTTCCGGCAAGGCGGATGCTGCTGTGGTTGATGCGATTATGGCAGGGGCATTGATTGGAGAAGGAAAACAATTTGCAGAGTTGGTTTGTACGGATTCCATGAGCAGTGAAGAATATGGCATTGGTTTCCGAAAAGGATCGGATTTGGCGGAGAAGGTGAATGATTTTCTGCGGGAGAATTATCAAAATGGCACCTTGAATGAAACTGCGGAGAAATATGGTGTGCAAGCTGCGGTCATAGAGCCGTAGGTAAGAGTAAAATAGAAAACAATCCTACATTTGAGGGACTTCGCACAGACATTGTAAGGATGCTTGGGGATGAACATATCAGGGTAAATACATTAAGCTGCGAAAAAGATTTTACTTTCGTTCATGTTGTGTTATACTGTTTTTATGTGGATAAGGCAGCATTTGGAGTTTCCGGATGCGAAATGGGCAAATGTATACTCATGAACGATAACATCTGCCGCGACTGATAGCGTTTGTCGTTCGTGAGTCGGGTGGACAGGGCAAATTTCCATGAACGTAAGTATAAATAATAGAAAGGACAAAAACAATGGAGAACAAGGGAACTAACACAAAAACTTATGCGCACGACTTTGGGCAGTATGAGGATGAAAACAAGTCTGCGGAGGCTCTGGTAGAAGAGATTTTGGCAGATCCGGATCTGCCCGGTCTGAAGGAAATCGTAATCGGAAACTGGGGAGGCGCCTGGGAAGAAGATTGTCAGGCATTGTTGGATGGAATTGTGGAGAATGCGGATCGCTTTTCCAATGTTGAGAGTCTCTTTGTGGGAGATATGGACTTTGAGGAGTGCGAAGTATCCTGGATCATGCAGGGGGATTACAGCAAACTTTGGGCGGCGCTGCCTGGACTGAAAGAGCTGACCATCAAGGGGAGTATGGATTTGGAATTGGGGGAGATTGTTCATGAGGGATTGGAATCGCTGACGATTATCTGCGGAGGTCTTCCAACGGATGTAATTGAATCCATACAGAATGCCAGGCTGCCAAAACTGAAGAAACTGCTTCTGTATATTGGTGTGGAAGGCTACGGATTTAATGGGGATGCGGATACCATCAGGGATCTATTGGAAAAGGCTGATTTTCCGGAGCTTACTTATCTGGGAATAACGGACAGTGAGATACAGGACGACCTGACAGCATTGGTGCTGGAGAGTAAATTTATGGGGCAGATCACTACATTGGATTTGTCCAATGGCACATTGACTGACAAGAGCGGTAAGCTGTTGTTGGAGAAATTGCCTGCATTTCCGAATGTGAAGAAACTGGATGTTCATCATAATTATCTCTCGGAGAAAATGATAGAGGATTTGAAAGGGTTTTCCATAGAGGTGGATGCTTCTGAGAGAAAAGAGCCGTATAAGTATCGTGGCGAAGTCTGGATGAATGCCATGCTGACCGAATGAAACAGGTGGTGTTGTTGGGCAATCCGGAGACCAAGAGGACGATTTACCTGGAACAGGCGGCGGCACAGGAGGGGCTTTCCATTCATGTCATTGATTGGAAGGATTGGAAAAATCTCCAAGAAGAAGTTTATCATGATGAACTGTTCCTGAAGATTGACCCGCCGTTGTGGGAGAGTTGTTTATTGGAAGAATTGGACGGGCTTACGGGGCAGTACTTAGAGTGCCTGAGAGAGATATCTCAGGCAGCGCAAACGCATCCAGTTACATTCTTAAATGAGCCATATGCGATTGAGGCTTTATTGCACAAAAGAGCCTGTAAGCACAGACTGCTTCTGGCAGGGGTGCCTGTGACGGAGTTGCTGTCAGGGTGGGGTGTGCAGGACAGGGCAGAGGCGCAAGAAGGAAAGTGTGCGCAGGACAGGGAAAAGGCGCAAGAAGGAAAGTCCGTACTGGAGAGGGAAATAGACTGGAGCAGTATGGAAAGTGGTAAAAGATGGTCGGCCTATGAGTTGTTGGAATGGATGAAGAAAGAACGGGTCTGCCAGGTCTTCATCAAGCCGGTGAGAGGTTCCGGCGCTGCGGGGGTATCTGCGTTTCGCTATCAGCCGTCTACAGGGCGGATGGCACTCTATACCTGTGCACTGCAATCGCCGGAATATGGTTTGATTAATACCAAGCGGCTCAGGCGATTTTCCGTGGCAAAAGAGATTATACCATTGCTGAATCAGATATTGGCGTTGGACTGCATTGTGGAAAAATGGTATGCTAAAGCGGAATATCAGGGATTTTCTTATGATCTGCGAGTAGTGATTCAGGATAACAGAGTGGATTTTGTACTGGCCAGACTTTCTAAGGGACCGATTACAAATTTACATTTGAACAATCATCCTTTGGAAGTGGACAAGTTGGGGCTGCCTGCGGCAGTGTTGGATTCTGTGGCCGAATTATGTCATCATAGTATGGAATGTTATCCTGGGCTTAGGAGTGCAGGGATAGATGTTTTGTTGGAAAAAGGAAGTCTGAAGCCCAGGGTCATTGAGATGAATGCCCAGGGAGATCTAATATATCAGGATATTTATCATGAGAATCGAATTTATTCTCATCAGGCGGAGATGATGAAAGCTTGGTTAACCCATATTTGAACAGGAGAGAAAAAGGAACGAGGATATGAACGAAGATATGGAACGGTCGGTACAGGAAGAGGTGCCTGTACGATTTTTTAAGCCTACTGGAGGAAAGAGGAAACCAACTGTGGATATGAATCAGGTGGTGGGTACTTCCGATATTTTATTTATTTGCCTGGATACATTGCGCTATGATGTGGCAGTGCAGGAGGAAGAGGCCGGAACCACCCCTGTACTGAATCGATATGGAGCATGGGAGAAGTGCCAGGCGCCTGGGAATTTTACTTATCCCTCTCACCATGCCATGTTTGCGGGATTTTTACCTTGCAGGTACGATGCAAAAAATGTAGCAGATCGGGAACTTTTATTTTTCCCACAGTCCATTGGTTTGGGGAAAAAGCCTCCGGAGGGTACCTATTGTTTTTCCGGTAGTACGATTATGGAAGGGCTTGCAAAGGATGGTTATGATACCTGGTGTGTGGGCGGTGTGGCGTTTTTTGACAAACGTTCCGATATTGGGAAAGTATTTCCGGGCTATTTTCAGAAAAGTTTTTGGAATCCGTCCTTCGCTTGTCCCGTAAAAAATAGTACGAAAAATCAGGTAGATTTTATTTTGAAGAAAATTTCGGATGCAGATCCGGAAAAACATATTTTTCTATACTTGAATGTGGATGCGATTCATTATCCCAATTATTTCTACCTGGAAGGGGCGTCCGGTGACAGCGCTTTGAGTCATGCTGCTGCGCTGCGGTATGTGGACGGAGAACTTGGACGGCTGTTTGAAGGTTGGAAGGAGAAGAGAGGCAGTACTTTTGTCATCTGCTGTTCGGACCATGGAACCTGCTATGGGGAGGATGGCTGTCAGTTTCATGGCATCAATCATCCGATAGTAAATACCATCCCTTATAAACATTTTTTTATCTGACAAAGAGTGCTTCAAAGTAATGACCAAAAAGGATGTTTCAAGGCAATGATTAGAAAAGATGTTCCAAAGTGACATTGCAATGTAATGTTTCAGTCATGGGATGCTTTGTAGTATTTTTATGTTCTGTAAAGGAAATTCTGATATGAATCCATATGTACAATATATGTATAGTTATCCTCACAAGACTGCTTATCGTCCGCTGCAGGGTGTATCATTGAAGGAATATGCTTCCCTGCTGGCGGGCGGGGGGCATGGCCTCTATCTTCATATTCCTTTTTGTCAGGCAAAATGCGGATACTGTAATTTGTTTTCGGTGACCGGGCAAGGGAAGGAGGCCGTGGACAGGTATCTGGACGCGGTGGAGCGGCAGGCCGGGCAGTATGCGGACTTGCTGGGGGAGCAGCATTGTAAGTTTTCTGATTTGGTGATTGGCGGGGGTACGCCGTTGCTTTTGACGGAGGAACAGTTGGAACGGGTTTTCCGTTTGCTGGAAGGGCATTTTGCGTTTGACCCAGGGCGGGAGATGGTTATAGAGACGGCTCCTAACCAGACAACAAGGGAGAAACTTGCCATAATAAAGCAAGCGGGCGTTACCAGGGTGAGCATGGGAATTCAAAGCTTTTTGGATGAAGAACTTCTGGTTTTGAGAAGGCGGCATAATGGGGAAACGGCAAGAGAGGCCTTGGACCTTTTGAAATCTTTTGATTTTCCCTGTGTGAATGTAGATTTCATCTATGGGATTCCCGGGCAGACGAAAGAGAGCTTGTTGATGTCCTTAAAGGAGGCATTGACATTTGCGCCGGAGGAGATTTTCCTGTACCCCTTGTATGTGAAGCGTGGTGTTGGATTGGCGAGGGAGGGAGTGGTCCCGGACCCGGTGGCTGCGTATGGGCAATATCTGGCAGCCAGTCAATATTTGCTGGGAGAGGGATTCCGGCAAGATTCCATGCGCCGGTTTGTAAGGCGGGGAAATTGTGCAGAGCAGGAGGATAACGTAAGGCAGGGAAACTACGCAGGGAAGGAGGCTGGCGTAAGGCAGGGAAACTACGCAGGGAAGGAAACTGGCGTAAGGCAGGGAAACTGCGCAGGTCAGAGGCGGGAATTTTCCGATTGCGGTTTTGGTACATCCATCGCTTTGGGCTGTGGGGGAAGGAGTTATCTGGGCAAACTTCATTTTTGTACGCCTTATGCAGTGGACAGAGAAGCTTGTCTGGGGCGGCTGAAAGAATATGAAGATACTTGGGATTACACACAGATCACGCATGGGATTCTGCTGTCAGAGGAAGAATTGAAGCGTCGATATGTGATTCGGCATTTGCTGATTCGTCCGGGCATAGATCTACATTCGTATCAGGAGCATTTCAAAGAAGATGTGATGGAAGAATTCCCTTTGCTGCGGGATTGGCAGGAACAGGAATTAGTAGAGGTGCAAAGACACGGGCAGGAAGAATTTCTTGTGTTGACAGAGCAGGGGCTTGGACTTTCTGACTATTTGGGTCCGAAACTGATTTCACCGCAGATGCAGAAGGCCATGGAAGAATGGAAGCCGTAAGATGCTGTGAATTGTGCAGAACAGTATTGGGAAAATGGAGGAATCAATGGCGGGACGCATGGTATTGTATCGAGGATGTTTAAAAAGCTGTAATTATCAATGCTCCTACTGCCCTTTTTCCAAACATCCTATGTCAGAACGAGAACTTGTAAGGGATAAAGAGCAGTGGTTGACTTTTGTAAACAGCTATGAAGAGCGGGCAGGGGAAATGGGAATCCGCGCCATGATGATTGTGCCTTATGGTGAGGCGCTGATTCATTCATGGTATTGGGAAGGACTTGCCCGCATAAGTGCATTGGCGGAGACAGACGCAGTGGGTGCACAGACGAATTTAAGTTTTCCTGTTGCAAAATCTCTTGCGCATTTTGTGAAAATGGGGGGAGTGCTGGGGAAATTAAGGCTTTGGGCAACCTTTCATCCGCAGATGACAACGGTTTCTGCGTTTGCGGAACAGTGCCGGCAATTGGTGGAATCTGGTGTGCTGCTGTGTGCCGGGAGTGTAGGGGTGCCGTCGCATTTGGAAGTGCTGCGGCAGCTTAAGTCGAAACTGCCGGAGAAGGTTTATCTCTGGGTCAATAAAATGGATGGTCTGAAACGGCTCTACACCGAAGAGGAAAAAGAGGCATTTCTGGAAATAGACCCCTATTTTCTCAGAGAGCTGACACCTGTGTTGGCAGATGTCAAACAGTGCGGCGAACGTCTTTTTATAGAAGGGGATGGTAAAATTCATACCTGCAATATCAGCCAGTTATTGGGAACTGGCTGGGAGAAGCAATTTCCGGAACCCGAATGTAAACGGAAACTTTGCTCCTGTTATCTTGCCTATGGCGGCAGAACGGATAGGATGAACCGAATCTTGTTCGGGGAATATCCGTTATTTCGGATTCCAAGGCGTCCCAAAGCTGTATTTTTTGATATTGACGGAACTCTGCTTCCTAAAAAGGGAGATTGTGCCGGAGCATCGGCGTCGGTACTCTTTCAGGCATGTGAGACAGGCAGTGAGGTGAAATGTGTTGAATCAGAGGAAGTATTATTGTCGCGTATACTTCAGGAGGGCGCTGCAGGTAATGCGGTGAAATGTGCTGAATCAGAGAACGCATTTTTGCCGAATATGTCCCAAGGATGCGAAGCAGATAGGGATGTATATTCACTGCGGAAACAGGGCAGAACATCACAGCCGATGCAGACTTGGGATGAAAGCGGTATTGCAGCAGGGCTGGAGTCGCTGGCAAGAGATGGCGTAGGACTTTTTTTTGCGACTACTTTGCCATATGAAGAAGCGATGAAGCGCTGCCATAGTATCACACATCTGTTCAGAGGCGGGATTTTTTCCGGAGGAGCACATATCCGACTGGAAGCTGCCGGAAAGCATGAAAAAGGTGCGGCTGTTGGACAGACAATTCCTGAAAATGCGGAAGAGAGCAGGGAAGATTTCCTATGGTTGGACGAAACTATATTTCCATATTTGAGTGCTTTGCATAAGAAGTATTGTTTTCGGGTTCTGACTTATGGGAGAGAGGGACGATTCTATAAATTAACGTTGCTTCGTGCCCGCCATAAACCATGGAAGAGGCAGGAAGCAGAGGAAATATTCCGTGATGTTCCGGTCTCCGGAGATGCAATACGATTTTTTATAGAAGGAAATTGTCTTCAGGTGGTCTGTGGCAAGGCAGATAAGGCGGAAGGC
The DNA here is from genome assembly GCA_947175015.1 of uncultured bacterium. Lineage (GTDB taxonomy): Bacteria > Bacillota > Clostridia > Lachnospirales > Lachnospiraceae > Acetatifactor. Next base: position 25,856 of record CAMWLE010000016.1, on the reverse strand, counting down.
GTCAAGCGGCTGTGTCAATGGCTGAATATTTCTCTGGAAGAAGCGGTTGCTGTTGGAGATTCTGAAGAGGATGTGGGAATGATGGCGTTATGTGGTAAGTGAATCGGATAAAATGATAGATTTGAGTGACCATGAGTATCAATAAAGAAATATAAGAAAGGAATAGAGAATTAACAGAGGTATCAGTTATGACGATTACATATAGGGATGAAAAAGATTTTTCTGCAAGTGATTTACAGGAATTATTTCAATCAGTAAATTGGCTGTCGGCAAAATATCCGGACAGGTTGAAGAGAGCGTTGGATCATTGTGAGACCGTATTTACTGCATGGGACCAGGATAAGCTGGTAGGGCTTGTAAATGCCATTGATGACGATGAATTGACGGCATATGTGCATTATTTATGTGTCAATCCGGAATATCAGGGAATGGGAATCGGAAAAGAGCTGCTGCGCAGAATTAAGGAAAAGTATAAATCATTTCTGTACATTATTTTGATTGCTGAAAACGAACCGTTGATTCAATATTATCGTCAAAATGGATTTGAGTATATTGACGGGCGGTATGTAATTATGATACAGAATGGTTAGAACAAGGGTTTTTAATTTAGGACTTCCTATTTTACAAAATTTGTATTATAATAGAGTTCAGACATGGTGTTCAATCATGAATCAAGGAAGCACGTCAATGAAGATCTGGCTGTGACCCCCATTTTATTTTATGATGCTTTCAAAATCAGGAGGAATTTATGAGAGAAAAGTATGAATCACTGGCACTTGTACAGTTAAGGGAACTTGCGAAGGTGCGTGGGTTGAAAGGTACATCTTCCATGAAAAAAGCTGAGCTGGTAGAAGCTATGCTGGCAGAAGATGCGAGACTGGAAGGAGAGGAAAAAAGTGCCGCAAAGAGTGAGAAGAAGGCTGATGCTGTGAAGAGCGAGAAGAAAGCTGATGCCGCAAAGAGTGAAAAGAAAAGCAGCACTGCGAAAAGTGAGGAGAAGCAGCCGGCTGCTGAGAATGCTTCTAAAACTGCTCACAAACGTACTATTGTTAAGAAATTTGCAACAACACAGCAGGAACACAATGAAAGACCTCAAAGTGCTGTTATGAATGAGAACAGCTATAAGGCGGAGGCAATGGTACAGCCTGAAAACAATCAGAAGAGTGAAGAGGTATCCAGGGCGGAAGCTGTGTTAAAGTCCGATACATCGAGTGCAAGAACGGAAGCGCCTGGAACCAGAGCGGATACATCAAGTGCAAGAGCGGAAGCGCCTGGAACCAGAACGGATACATCAGGTGCAAGAACGGAAGCGCCTGGAACCAGAGCGGATACATCGGGTGCGAGAGTGGATACTTCAGCCTCCAGAGCAGATGCGCAGGGAGCCGCCCGGCCCAATCGTTCCAATGAGGTCTATGACGAGAAGACATATCCGAAAGAACTGGATAGCGGCGAAGAGGCCAGCGGTATTTTGGAAGTTATGCCGGATGGATATGGTTTTATCCGCTGTGAGAATTATCTGCCCGGTGAGAATGATGTCTATGTTGCGCCCAGCCAGATTCGGCGTTTTGGGTTGAAGACAGGGGATATTCTGCGCGGCAATAAGCGTATTAAGACCCAACAGGAAAAGTTCAGCGCATTGCTGTTTATCCGTACCATTAATGGTTACACCACTGAGGAAGCCGCGAAGCGCAAGGGATTTGAGAATATGACACCGATTTTCCCGAATGAGCGTATTCGGCTGGAGACACCAGGCAGCAGTGTGGCCATGAGAGTTATGGATCTGGTAAGTCCGGTAGGTAAGGGACAGCGTGGTATGATCGTGTCACCGCCCAAGGCTGGTAAGACCACTTTGCTGAAGGAAGTGGCAAAATCCATTCTGCGCACGAATCCGGATGTGCATATGCTGATCCTGTTAATTGATGAACGTCCTGAAGAGGTGACAGATATTAAGGAGGCAATCAGCGGAACCAATGTAGAGGTGATTTATTCTACTTTCGACGAATTGCCGGAACATCATAAAAGAGTTTCTGAAATGGTGATTGAACGCGCAAAACGTCTGGTGGAACATAAAAAGGATGTGATTATCCTGTTAGACAGTATTACGCGTCTGGCCAGAGCATATAACCTGGTAGTTCCGCCCAGCGGACGTACACTTTCCGGTGGTCTTGACCCGGCAGCGCTGCATATGCCAAAGAGATTTTTCGGAGCGGCCAGAAATATGCGTGAGGGAGGCAGTTTGACAATTCTTGCTACGGCGTTGGTGGATACCGGCAGCAAAATGGATGATGTGATCTATGAGGAATTCAAAGGTACCGGCAATATGGAGATGATTTTGGATCGGAAGCTTTCCGAGAAACGTATCTTCCCTGCCATTGACCTGGCAAAATCCGGCACCAGAAGGGAAGATTTGCTGTTGACAAGTGAAGAGCTGGAGGCGATTAATATCATGCGCAAGGCGCTGAACGGCATGAAGGCAGATGAAGCGACGGATCGTATTCTTGATATGTTCTCTAAGACAAGAAGTAACAATGATTTCGTTCAAATGGTAAAAAGAAACAAATTTATTTAAAATAGGACTTGCGCCTTTATCATTCATATGATACAATAATATCGCTGTTTGTGGTTCCATAAGCAGTGCGGATGAGAACGACAAATATTTTACGATTCAACCTGATTGGAGAGTTGTCGACACGGAATAGGTGTAGATGGTTTTCCGGGATGTTGCGTTAAATGGGTTGGAAAGTAACGCAAATACGATTGTAAGTATTATAGAGAGGTGAGAAAGATGAAAGAAGGAATCCATCCACAGTATTATCAGGCAACCGTGACCTGCAACTGCGGTAATACTTTTGTGACCGGCTCCACTAAGCCTGAGATTCACGTTGAAGTTTGTTCCAAGTGCCATTCATTCTACACTGGGCAGCAGAAGACAGCAAGAGCCGACGGACGTATTGAGAAGTTCAACAAGAAATATGGCGTTAAATAGGAATCGCAAAAAGGTTGAGGTGCTTGTATCTCAACCTTTTTGTTACGGATTGTTTGCGCCTCTTGCAGAGGCACTGACGCTATTGGCGGCATACATTCTTCCGGATTTGCACCAGTTCATGAATTGTTTGCGCTGCCGAAGGCGGCATGGCGGGAAGTGTGAGAGGAAGTATTCATTGGGAGAGTAATTATTATGGCGAGTAAGAGAAATCACTATTCCGGGATCGGCGGACAGGCCGTACTGGAAGGTATTATGATGAAAAACGGAGAGAAATATGCTGTTGCTGTGAGAAAATCTAACCATAAGATTGCCATAGAGCAGGATAATTATCATGGATTATTGGACGGAAATGTGATTAAGAAGATTCCTTTTATCAGGGGGATTTTTAATTTTATAGATTCTCTTGTACTTGGAATGAAATGTCTGAATTACTCCGCGTCTGTGGAGGAAGGGGAAGATGACGGGAAGGGGAAAAGTGGTGCCGGAGAAGGGCTGATCACAGCATTGATTACCTGTATTTCGTTTGCATTGGCAATCGGCATTTTTGTTGTGTTGCCTTATTATATTGCTTCCAGGCTGAATGGTTTTGTGCGGAACCAATCCTTGATAGCCATTGTGGAAGGGGTGCTTCGCATTATTATCTTTATCATCTATGTATGCAGTATTGGTTTCATGAAAGATATCAGGCGGCTGTATCGGTATCATGGTGCGGAGCACAAGTGCATTAACTGTATTGAGAGAGGCAGACCTTTGACAGTGAAGAATGTCATGCGTAGTTCCAGGCTCCATAGACGATGCGGAACCAGTTTCATCTTTTTTGTACTATTGGTGAGTATTGTATTATTCTTTTTTATTCGTGTGGATAATGTGGCTGTGCGGGTGGTGCTTCGTATTTTGCTGATGCCTGTAGTGGCCGGCATTTCTTATGAGATTATCAGGCTGGCAGGACGCTCTGACAATATTTTAGTGAGAATCATTTCGGCCCCAGGGATGGCGGTGCAGAGACTAACCACTAAGGAACCGGATGAGAAGATGGTGGAGGTTGCAATTGCTGCGGTAGAAGCAGTGTTTGATTGGAGGAAGTATCTGCAGGATACTTTCGGTTATAGAGAGGAAGAACTGGAAGCGGCGACAGTCAGTGCAAAGAAGATTTGAATCGCAGTATAGTATTAGTAGGAGTAGTCATTATGACTTATAGGGAATTGTATGATCAGGGGAAGAGGAGTTTGGATTCGGCAGGTGTCGTGGAGGCAGAATTGGATGCCAGACTGCTGTTGGAATATGTCTGCAATACGAATCGAAATGATCTTCTGGTGCATGGGGACAGGGAGATAGAATTGGATGAGCAGGACATTTATGAAGATTTGATCAACAAACGCAGGAAAAGGATTCCGCTGCAATATCTGACAGGAATTCAGAATTTTATGGGATTGGATTTCTATGTGGATTCTCATGTGCTGATTCCCAGACAGGATACGGAAGTTCTGGTGGAGGAAGTGCTTAAGAATCTTCATGACGGGATGCGTGTGCTGGATATGTGTACCGGTTCAGGCTGTATTTTGATTAGCTTGCTTCACTATACCAATCATTGTGACGGATTGGGCGTAGATATTTCCGGGGACGCATTGGCAGTGGCCAGGCGGAACAGTGAGAAGCTTCTGCCGAAGCAAAGTGCCGTGGATGCGGAAGAGGGATTTGGAAGAATACGTTTTCTTCAAAGCGATTTATTTCAGGCAGTGGAAGGAAAATTTGATGTGATTGTGTCTAATCCGCCGTATGTCAGCAGTGAGGCCATGGAGAATTTGATGCCGGAGGTGGGACAATATGAGCCTTATCTGGCATTGGACGGGGGCTGTGACGGTCTTCTTTTTTATCGGAGAATTCTGGATAGGTGCCGGGAATATCTGTTTGGTGGAGGTATGTTATTTTTTGAAATCGGTCAGGAGCAGGCGGGAGCTGTCAGTAATCTCATGGAGCAGGCGGGGTTTTTGGATATTCATGTGGTGAAGGATTATGCGGGACTGGACAGGGTGGTGTTTGGCACTATGGGGTTTCAGGTATCGGAAAAGAGTAAGTGAAAGCGGCAAGTAAAAAATGGTAAATGACAAGTTGACAGAGTGTGAAGGATGGTTGCTTTTTATAATGAAGGGATGTGAAAGGCTATGTTTGATAGATTAGAGGATTTATTGATACGTTATGAGGAAATTATGGGTGAACTCCATGAGCCCACAGTGGCGAACAATCAGGATCGTTTCCGCAAGCTGATGAAGGAGCAGAGTGATTTGCTTCCTCTTGTGGAGGCTTATACGGAATATAAGAAGTGTAAGCAGGACATTGAGGATTCCCTGGCTATGCTGGAAGAAGAGAATGACGAAGAAATGCGTGAGATGATCAAGGAGACTTTGAATGACAGCAGGAAACGGGAGGAAGAATTAGAGCAGACGTTGAAGGTTTTGCTGCTGCCTAAGGACCCTAATGACGATAAAAATGTCATAGTGGAAATTCGGGCAGGTGCAGGCGGAGATGAGGCTGCATTGTTTGCTGCGGAAATTTATCGTATGTATGTGCACTATGCGGAGAGTCAGCGGTGGAAAGTGGAGACTTTGAATGTGGATGAGATTGGCATAGGCGGTATGAAGGAAGTGCAGTTTGCCATTACCGGTCAGGGTGCATATTCCAAAATGAAATATGAGAGCGGTGTGCATCGTGTACAGCGGGTACCGGAGACGGAGAGCGGCGGGCGTATTCACACTTCTACCATCAGCGTGGCGGTGATGCCGGAGGTGGATGAGGATATTGATATTGTGATTGATGAGAAGGATATCAGGGTGGATGTGATGCGTGCATCCGGTAATGGCGGACAATGCGTTAATACAACGGATTCCGCAGTGCGTCTGACCCATTTCCCTACGGGTATTGTGGTGTACAGTCAGACCGAAAAATCTCAGATACAGAACAAGGCAAAGGCGTTTGCTTTGCTTAAGTCGAAGCTGTATGATATTGAACAGCAACAGAGGCATGATGCGGAGGCGGAGCTGCGCCGAAGCCAGATTGGAACAGGTGACCGATCCGAGAAAATCCGTACCTATAACTTTCCCCAAGGCCGTGTTACAGACCACCGTATCGGACTGACTATTTACAAGCTGGATAAGGTGATGAACGGGGATATTCAGGAAATCTTAGATGCCTGTATCGCCGCCGACCAAGCGGCTAAGTTAGTAAAAATGGGAGAAAATTAAGTCCCGCTTGGTCGTAGGACCGAAGCGCAGACACAATATACGCCATGTGGTGCATAGCAATACAAGTGCATAACCTTTGGTATGGATGTCTATGGAGGTATATGTGTATAGCCCTCTCGATAAAGAGGTATAAGGGTATTCTTTCGTTTCATAAAAGTAGTTTCTGAAGTGTAAACCAGGCATTGGAATAGGTTTGTTCCAATGCCTGGTTTGTCTGTGGCGAATATCTTATGTTGTAAGCCTGATTTCCCCAACTTATTCAACCTATGGTTGGGTACTAAGTAGGCGATATATGCTGCCGCAGGGAATTTTATTTCGTGCTATTATCCGGATATCCCAGCTTCTGACCAAGCTGACGGATTTTATAGTGTCCAAGGTAGCTGTTGGGCAGGACTGCCAAGCTTGCCTGATAGTACTTGTATGCTTGCTCCAAATTGCCCAGTGCTTCATTGTATATTGCAAGTACATACGGCAAGGCGGTACAGGATTGACTGCGGCATTCCAGACAGGGAGACATTTGTCCCAACCGTTCCAATCCTTCCCTGGCCAGTTCCATCTGACCTGTAAAGATCCAATACTTAACCATGTCGCAGGTATGTTCACGACCGTTATAAGGATGTGTCAGGTATTGCTCCACAGGCGGAATTTCTTCAGTGCCATAACAGAAATATTCTTGAATGGCCTGCAGATAGTAACGTCCAAATTTCTCTACTTCTTCCGCATTGCCCAGCTCCCAATGGATTTGCATTCGTTCCAGCAGTTTATCCATGTGCTCCCACCAATCATTTTCTTTTGCGGCCATTTCCATTACTTTGTTTTTCGTAATAAGAGCTTTTTCCATATCCTGCAGAAAATAGTATTGGATATCGGAGAGGGTTTCCCACAGTTCTATAGAATCATATTTTTGTGCAAGCGTCAGGGCTTCCTGCTCGAACTGTTGTAGTTCTGTCTGGCTCATTCCGTGGCATCGGGCTGTTTTGACTGTAAGGCAGTGTTCATGATAAAGGACTTCTGATATATTTCCTTTGTCGAAGGATTCCCGGTACAGACGGAGCGCTTCATCAAGGTCGCCCTGCTCTTTCCGGAGTTCTGCAAGCGTTTTGTAGCACCATGTCTGATCATTGCCCTCAAGAGTATCAATACCCATTCGCAGCCATTCCTCTGCCTGGGCCGGTTTCCCCATTTTCATACAGACTTTCATGGCATTGGAATATATGGCCAAACCATTGCCGTTTTCCTTTGGACGTTCAAGATTTGACAGAGCTTTCTTGAAGTAGAACAATGCCTGTGCATATTTTCCCTGATAAAAGAGAAGCTTTCCCTTCAGATTTAATCCCAGAAAATAGTTTTTATTTAATTTAAGTGCCTGTTCGGCATCTGCCATGGCTTTGTCCAAAAGTCCCAGTCTTCGGTAAATGACTCCCCGGTTCCAATAGTCAGAAGGGTTGTCCGGATTCAGTTCGATCTGGCGGTCAGCATAGGGCAGAGCTTTTTGCAGTGACGGAATACTGTCTTTATCATTGTCTATTTTCTTATACAGATTCATGATTTTCCGGTTGGCCGTTGTATGCTCAGGATTGAGACTGAGTATATGGTTGTACAGCTTGATGGCTTCCTGCCATTCTTCCAGAGCTTCATGGCATTGGGCCATATTGCTGGCAGCGTTTTCTGTCATTTTGTAATTGGCGGCAAAAATGCGGTATGAGTCCAGGGCTTCTCTGTATTTTTCAGCATTTTTTAAGATACATCCCTGGACGTAGTAATAATCACAATAATCTTCCAGGGGTTCGTTCTTCCTCAAGTCTATTGCTTTCGTTATGTATTCCTCGGCTTTCCCCGGGTGCATAAATTCCGCATAGTATTGGCAGTCTTCAAGGATTGCCATTTCATAGTAAAGATCAGCGATATGTTTGTTGTCTGTGTTGTTTTCCTGGAATTTCTCAAGTAAAGTCTGGGCTTTTCGCAAGGCGTCAAAAAAGGCCACATCCGACTTGCTGCGAAGTCTCTCGCAATGGAGTGCTGCCAGATCCAGTTCAGGGCTTTCCACCTCGGCTTCTTTGGCCTGCGCCAGAATGCCTTCCGCATCTTGATATTGTCCATAATCCATAAAAACTTTTGCGGCCTGTTCATAAATGTTGGATAACTTCGGGTAAATCTCTTTGGCCTGGTAGAAGAGATCTACCACATCCTGCGCGCGGTCCAGCTCGTAGCATGCTTTCTGTTTCTGCACCAATGCCGGAAACCAGTTCTTATCCAAGGCAAGTATTTCGTCTGCCAACACGACAGCTTTTTCATATTCTTTTTCAAATATGAGCAAATCAAGAAATTCCTGGCGCATTGGTACATGGTCAGGGGTATATTCCAAAGCCTGCTCAAAGGCCTGCTCTGCCTTTGTACCCCAGGCAGCAGCGGATTCCTTTGTCTCTGCCTGTTCTGCCAGGCTCCAGAAGGCTCTTGCCTGATACGTGTAGGCTATGGAAATGTCGTATTGATATTCCTTTATCTTGTTGTTAATGTCTTCAAGGTTCAGATTTTGGCATGTTGTTTCCTGGGGCGAGGCTGCGGCCGTCTCCTGTGATGAGGTCATGCACCGGGCTTCGTATGCCATATCCTGCGCTTGGGCAATCTGTGCTGCTGCTGTCTGCTGCCACAATCGGCTTTCCTGTTCGCTTTCCTCCATTTTCCCGGCCTGATAGAGAAGAATGGTAAGATATCTATGCACAAGCTCCATTTCCGCAGCATATTCCGGATGATTCTGCAGAAAATCAATGCCTTCCTGATTGCGGCTCAATCTGATATAAGAAGTACACAGTCCGGAAGCATCTTCTGGTGTGAGCGTTCCGTCAGCAAGTGAATTTTCACATTCCGCAATATATTCTTTGTCCAGTTCTTCACGCAGGGAATCCAAAGCTTCATCTTCCACATCTCTTTGCGCCAGAAAGCAATGCTTGATGGCCTCAGCGAGATTTCCCTGTTCCTTTTCATAAAAGGTGAGATATTTTTCTATGATATAGTAAGTGCCGAATTTTTCTTCCAGGCGGCGGAAATTCTCCCCGGCTTCTTCGTGTCTGTCGCAGTTCCAGAGAATTTCCGCAGCAAACACCTGAATCTTGGCACTGTCTTCATAAAGAGATAACAGGGTTTTCGCTTCTTCTGCTGCATTCAAATCACCTTTTGCGGCCATAAGCTGTACTTTCGCAAGGCGATAATAGGGATGTTGAATGCCAAGCTGTTCCATGGCGGTGGCTGTCTGTTCGGCTTCTTCCCATTTTTTGTTATAAATCAGTTCCTCCAATTCGTACAGAGTATTCTGGAACTGATCATAATCCCCATCGTCAGGTCCTTCCACCCATTGGTATGGGAAGTCATCCTTTCCATCCAGATCCTGGATTTTGCGGAGCATATACTCTACAAAGCCTTCGTGCAGATGTTCTTTCAGCGCTTCGGCATCCTTCTGAATATCGAAGAACTCATCTAATAAGCGGTAAGTGCTGGCATTGAGTCGATAATGATCGGTGAGAAAGAAGAGAAGTTTCCATTTTACCTCATCTCCATATTCCAGATCCAGACAAATGTCATCTTTCAAAAGTGCCTGCCATTTGCTGTCATCCAGCCGCTTTGACAGATGAAAATAAATATCTGCGGCCTGCTTCATCCAGAGCCCGGAAGGGGTGTTGTCTTCTTCTGCATCTTCGGAATCCTTTTCCTTGGCCAGGCTTAGGGCTTGTTCATAGGCTTCCCGCAAGCGTCGGAAACCTTCAGGGTCATCCTCCGGATTATGCTGTGTCAGCTTTTGACGATACGCATTGCGGATTGCGGTCTCGTCTTTTGTCTCTGTAATCCCCAATATGGCAAAAATCATTGCTGTATTCATTGTTATCCCTCCAATATTTATACATGGGATCTTTCCCTGTGAATATTGTATCAAGCAGCAAGCATGATGGCAAGGGCTTTTTTGCAGCGTTTCATGTAAAAAGCGTTATTATTGTCACTGTTCACTCCGTGACCAGTAACTGATGCACAGAAATCGCAAAAGCAGCGATTTCGCGCACGACTGTCTCGGGTTTTCACGCATAAAGCGCGTGAAAACGCCTCGCGGTGGCGTAGGTGTGAAAAGTAACGTTATTATTATCACTATGAGCGGCGAAGCGTAACATAACCGGGATTCAGATGAATGGTTTTGCGCTAAAGGTTGACAAAGTGATAAAAATAATAGGTAAATAACTATTGGAATTATAAAATATATATATTTTACAAATAATACCATCCATGATAAATTCTTTTGGTAAAGAAAAAATCTATGGAGGTTGTCATGAAGAAAGACTATAATAAACTATGGACCCTGTTCAAAGCAATGTTTGTCCTGAGTGCCTGTACTTTTGGCGGGGGATTTGTTATTGTTTCCTTAATGAAGAAGAAGTATGTAGAAGAATTAAAATGGCTGGAAGAAGAGGAAATGCTTGATGTAACCGCAATCACGCAATCGGCGCCGGGACCGCTTCCGGTAAATGCCTCTGTCATTATCGGTTATCGCATGGCCGGTGTTGTTGGATCTCTGACAGCCATCGCAGGAACAATACTTCCGCCAATGATTATTATTTCCATTATTTCACTGTTCTATGAGCAGTTCCGAACCAACCCGTATATTGCCACAGCATTACAGGTGATGCGTGCGGGTGTAGCTGCGGTTATCTTTGATGTGGTAATCAATCTGGCGGGAAATGTACTGAAAACAAAAAGAATACTGTATATTGCCATGATGATAGTGGCATTTGTAGCAACGTATCTTTTGGATGTCAGTGCGATGCTTGTGATTTTGACCTGCCTTGGAATCGGACTGGCAGATTTGGCAGTTACACTCATGAAAAAGAAAGGAACGGTGGCATAAATGCTATTGCTGAAACTATTTTTTGCTTTTATTCAGGTTGGGATGTTTAGTGTGGGCGGAGGATATGCGGCAATTCCGCTGATTCAGGAACAAATTGTAAATATTTATGGTCTGATGACATTGGAAGAATTTTCGGATTTGATTACGGTGGCAGAGATGACACCGGGGCCAATCTCGATTAATTCTGCCACCTTTGTCGGTATGAGGATTGCGGGAATCCCTGGTGTATTGATATGTACATTCGGATGTATTATCCCATCATTTTGTATCTGCCTCATTTTGGCGCATTTTTATTATAAATATCGTTCGGTAAGCGGCGTACAGGTGGTTCTTGGAGCTATGCGGCCTGCGGTGGTAGCTTTGATTGCTTCGGCGGGGGCATCTATTCTGATGCTTGGTTTGTTCCAGGCGGAAATACAGGAAGTCGTCATAGGAAATATCAGAATTGTTGAATTAGGAATTTTTGCCGCAGCGTTATTTTTACTCAGGAAATTCAAAATGAACGCTATAACGATTATTCTTGGAAGCGGCGTGGTTGGGACGCTTATATATGCTTTGATGGGAGCAATCTGAAATAGAACAATTCCGGCGGGGAATGGGATGGAAACAGGAGGCAGATATGACGATTCGCCATTTGAAAATATTTACTACAGTGGTCGATGTGGGTGGGATGAGCAAAGCGGCCAGGAAGCTGTATATTTCTCAGCCAACCGTGAGCCAGGCAATTGCCGAGTTAGAGAAATATTACGGAGTAAAGCTTTTTGAAAGACTTTCACAGAAACTATATTTGACAAGGGAAGGGGAGCTTATGCTCTCTTTTTCACGTCATATACTGGACTCTTATGAGAAAATGGAAGAGGCAATACATCATGCCGCAGAAAAGACCAGCCTGCGGATAGGATGCAGTGTATCTGTGGGAATTTGTCTTATCAATGATATCTTGGATGAAGCAAAGGAGAAAATGCCAGATTGCGACATCAATGTTATGGTTGCCAATTCATCCGATGTGGAACAGGCTATTTTAAATAATGAGGTGGATTTAGGCATTGTGGAAGGAATTCTTAAGAGCAGGGAGTTAGACATCACACCTGTATGCGAAGACGAACTGGTTATTGTATGTGGAAAATCGCATCCGCTGTCCAGGAAGAAAGAAATCAAGTTGGATATGCTGCAGGGACAGGAGTATATCAGCAGAGAAAGCGGCAGTACGGAAAGGAATCAAATAGAAAAAATATTTGAAGAACAGGGGATTTATTTCAAAAGAGTTTTCTCCAGTACCAATACGGAGGCAATTAAAAATGCAGTCATCCGGGGACGAGGCATAGCAGTTTTCTCAAAAAAAGTGGTGGAAAAGGAATGGAGAGAAGGGAATATTGTGATTCTGCCAGTGGAGGGAATTTCAGCAATTAGAAAGATTCATATGGCAATACATAAAAATAAATACATATCAGACAATATGAAAATGATAAAAGAAATCTTAAAGTATCCATACTGCGGAAAATAAATACTATTTATCCTGTATTGTGAAAAGCAGAAATCCTGCCTGCCGGAAATGGTTCCATATGTTTTTTATCATTTGTGTATTTCAAAACGGCTTAAGTTATGGTAAAATATGTTAGTGTCTGCAGATTTTTGCAATAGGAGGTTATAATATGCCACAGAGAACAGATATTCATAAAGTGTTGATCATAGGTTCAGGTCCCATTATTATTGGGCAGGCTTGTGAATTTGACTATTCCGGTACGCAGGCTTGTAAAGCACTTAAGAAGCTGGGGTACGAAATTGTATTGGTGAATTCCAATCCTGCCACCATTATGACAGATCCGGAGATGGCGGATGTCACCTATATTGAACCGTTGAACAAAGAGCGTTTGGAGCAGATCATTGCCAAGGAGCGTCCGGATGCGCTGTTGCCGAATCTGGGGGGACAGTCAGGGCTGAATCTCTGTGCGGAACTTGCCAGCGCGGGAATCCTGGAGAAATATCAGGTGAAAGTAATTGGCGTACAGGTGGATGCCATTGAGCGCGGCGAGGATCGTATTGAATTTAAGAATGCAATGAATGCACTGGGAATCGAGATGGCCAGGAGTGAAGTGGCCTATACGGTAGAGGAGGCGCTGCAGATTGCGGACAGGCTGGGATATCCCGTTGTTCTTCGTCCTGCTTATACCATGGGAGGCGCCGGCGGCGGACTGGTGTATAACAAGGATGAACTGCGTACAGTCTGCGCAAGAGGTCTGCAGGCAAGTCTGGTGGGACAGGTTCTGGTGGAAGAATCCATTTTGGGCTGGGAAGAGCTGGAGCTGGAAGTAGTTCGTGATGCAGACGGCAATATGATCACGGTCTGCTTTATTGAGAACATTGATCCTATGGGTGTACATACAGGAGATTCCTTCTGTGCTGCGCCTATGCTTACCATTTCAGAAGCATTGCAGAAGAGGCTTCAGGAGCAGGCGTATCGTATTGTGGAGTCCGTTCAGGTGATTGGCGGAACCAATGTGCAGTTTGCCCATGATCCGGTCAGTGACAGAATTATTGTCATAGAGATTAACCCCAGAACATCCCGGTCTTCCGCACTGGCTTCCAAGGCAACAGGGTTCCCAATCGCTTTGGTCAGCGCCATGCTTGCGTCCGGATTGACACTGCGGGATATCCCCTGCGGAAAATACGGCACCCTGGATAAATATGTGCCGGACGGAGATTATGTGGTGATTAAGTTTGCTCGTTGGGCATTTGAGAAGTTCAAGGGTGTGGAGGACAAGCTTGGCACACAGATGCGTGCTGTGGGCGAGGTCATGAGCATCGGTAAAAACTATAAGGAGGCTTTTCAGAAGGCAATTCGTTCTCTGGAGACCGGCAGATATGGTCTGGGCCAGAACCCTAAGCTGGAAGAAAAGTCAAAAGAACAACTGTTGCGGATGTTGGCAACGCCTTCCAGTGAAAGGCATTTTGTCATGTATGAGGCGTTGAAAAAGGGTGCGTCCGTGGAGGAATTGCATGACATCACACATGTGAAAAAATGGTTTATCGAGCAGATGCAGGAACTGGTGGAAGAGGAAGAAGCACTGCTGAAATGCAAAGGAACGTTCCCGGCTGACGAGCTGTTGACCAGGGCGAAAAAGGATGGATTCTCTGACAAGTATCTGAGTATATTGCTGAGCATTTCCGAACAGGAGATACGGGAGCATCGTATCGGTCTGGGTGTGGAGGAAGCATGGGAGGGTGTTCATGTAAGCGGCACCCAGGACAGCGCTTATTATTATTCCACCTACAATGCTGAAGATAAGAATCCAGTTCGCACTGATAAGCCTAAGGTTATGATTCTGGGCGGCGGTCCGAATCGTATCGGACAGGGCATTGAATTTGATTATTGTTGTGTACATGCTTCGCTGGCGTTGAAGAAATTGGGATTTGAAACCATTATTGTCAACTGTAATCCGGAAACTGTGTCCACAGATTATGATACCTCAGATAAGCTTTATTTTGAGCCGCTGACGTTGGAAGATGTATTGAGCATATACAAAAAGGAGCAGCCGGTGGGTGTGATTGCCCAATTTGGCGGACAGACTCCTTTAAATCTGGCGGCGGATCTGGAGAAAAACGGTGTGCGCATTTTAGGTACTGCGCCAAATGTGATCGATTTGGCAGAGGACAGGGATTTGTTCCGCGCCATGATGGATAAATTGGAGATTCCCATGCCGGAATCCGGGATGGCGACTACAGTGGAGGAGGCGCTGGAAATTGCCCATCGAATCGGTTATCCTGTGATGGTACGTCCTTCCTATGTATTGGGCGGACGGGGCATGGAGGTAGTGTATCATGATAAGAGCCTTACCGATTATATGCTGGCGGCAGTGGGTGTGACACCGGATCGGCCGATTCTGATTGACCGTTTCTTAAATCATGCTACCGAGTGTGAGGCAGATGCCATCAGTGACGGAACCCATGCGTTTGTGCCTGCTGTGATGGAACATATTGAGTTGGCTGGAATTCATTCCGGTGATTCGGCATGTATTATTCCTTCCAGACATATCTCGGAAGAAAATGTTGCCACCATTAAGGAATATACCAGGAAAATTGCAGAAGAGATGCATGTGCGGGGGCTGATGAATATGCAGTATGCGATCGAGAATGGCAAAGTGTATGTGTTGGAGGCCAATCCCAGAGCGTCCCGTACCGTACCTTTGGTATCCAAGGTATGCAATATTCGTATGGTGCCTTTGGCAACGGATATTATCACTGCTGATATCACAGGAAGGCCCTCGCCTGTGCCTGATTTAAAGGAGCAGGATATTCCCTATTACGGCGTGAAGGAAGCGGTGTTCCCGTTTAATATGTTCCCGGAGGTAGATCCGATTCTTGGGCCGGAAATGCGGTCTACCGGTGAGGTGTTGGGATTGTCTTCTTCCGTGGGTGAGGCATTTTTCAAGGCGCAGGAGGCGACCCAGACCAGGCTGCCGCTGCAGGGTACCGTGTTGATCAGTGTAAACCGGAGAGATAAGGAAGAGGTGACTGAGGTGGGAAGGGCCTTTATAGAGGCTGGATTCCATATTATTGCTACGGGAGGTACCTGTGCGCTGTTACAGGAGGCAGGCATTGAAGCAAAACCGGTGAAGAAGCTTTATGAGGGCAGGCCTAATGTACTGGACCTGATTACCAATGGTGAGATTGACTTGATTATCAATTCCCCGGTGGGAGATGACAGTGTGCATGATGACAGTTATCTGAGGAAAGCGGCCATCAAAGCCAAAATTCCCTATATGACCACAATTGCGGCTGCAAGAGCAACCGTTGAGGGAATTCTTTACGTGCAGAAGGCAGGCAATGGAGAGGTACATTCCCTGCAGAAGCTCCATGCACAGATTCAGGATAAAAAAATGCTGTAGACCTTTCTGCTTTATGGTATTTATGGGCAGAGGGGGTGAGTGATATGTATTCCTATCCTGAAATAGTGCATACGTTGTTCATGGAATTTCCTGAAATAAGTGAGAAGTATGCAGAAGAAATAGTATGGATCAAAGATACTTTTCAAGATCAGGAGTCTGATGGTCAGACACTCTATTTTGATCGCTGTTTCTGCGATTACATTGGGCGTATGCTGGTGAATGAGTACCAGGATAATATCAAGATAAGAAAAGTATTTGCTTTTTTGGAGAAAATGGCTGCAAGCGAAGATATTGAAGTCAGAAATTTGCTGCAAGTAACGGTTTTGGAATATCTTCGTAGCTATTATCTATTACAGAGTAAATCTGAGAAGCTTATGTTGCCGGAAACAAAGAAATTGTTTGGTATTGTGAAAAGCTATCTGCAAGAACCGGCAAAGGATGACAGCCCTTGTTTTTCCTGATAATGATAAGCTACTCATAAGGCAGACCGCTGCAACCGCTGCCCTTACTGAAAACGTTGAGCATTAATTAAACTCCCTGACTTTTATTTATGGTGGTGAAGTCGGCTACATGGGAGTTTGGTCAAGTACAGCATCAAAGTCTCCTATGACTTGCAAGCAGCCTAAAAAGCCGGGCGGAGGGCCAATTCTTTTCTCTTTCGGATAAAAGAATTGGCTCTTTGCATCAAATCAGCATTCGTTTATGCTTCTATTTGTCAACTTTGTCTTGAGCAGGGCTGGCGGCTTGTGGTTCCTCCTGTCGAAATAATTCTCCATATTCTTTTGGTGACATGCCGAATTCTTTTCTGAAAGCGCGAAAGAAGCAGGAGTAATCCCTGAAGCCGAACATAAGGTATGTTTTGCTGATCTCCTGGTGGCTCAATATGGCGTCCCGACACATCATCAGTCGTTTTTTGGTAATAAACTGGTGAATGGACAGTCCCATATTCTCTTTGAATACATGGGCAATGTGATATTTGCTGACGTAGAATTTCCGGGCCAGTTGATCCAGCGACAGTTCCTCGTCTAAATGGGTTTCAATATATTGCATTAAGCCCTGATATAAATTATGTTCTTCTTCCGGAGAGTTCGGGTGCTCTTTTTCATATATGGTTCGGTTTAGATGAAGAATCAATTCCTGAACACTGAGGGAGACTTTTGTTGCTTTGCCGAATCGGTCTGAGTGAATTTCTTCGATTAATTGAAATATCCGGGACTGCAGGGCATTAAAAGCAATCATATCATAATGGTAAATATAATGTCCTTTGGACTGGGCCAGTTTCATAAGGTACACATAGTCAGAGGAAGTTTCCTTCAGTTGGCAAAAAAAGGATTCACTGATCCAGAAGACGAATCTGCGGTAAGGAATATTTGTATCATGGATAAGCGCCTGATGAGGGATGCCTGGAGGAATCAGTATCATATTTCCGGTTTGCAAAGGATATTCGGCGCCATTGATTTGTATGGACACATTTCCTTCAAGAAAAAAGTAAAATTCATAGTAATCATGAGAATGGCTTTGCACTTTGGCGCGGAGAATGTCATCCTGAGAATCGCAGTAATAGTAGAGTTCAAAATCTTTTGACAGCATGTACTGGCGAGTGCTGAATGTCGTCTGTAAATTCTTTTTCATGAGAGTATGTTTCCTGTATTGCATTTGCCCGGTTCGGGCAGATACATTCTTTCTGTTTATATTATGGTTGCTGTTTCATAATAAAGTTGGCTGGTTTTCTCGCTTCCATCAATGCAATATCCACGAAATCTTTTTCCCTGCCAAGTTTCTTTTTCATCTGTATCAGTCCGTCTACACACACAACAGGAACGCCGCTGATTATCTCGACGGTACCTTCAAGCCAGTTTTCAAAGATTTCAATATCTTCAGAATATAAGATTTTTCTGGTTTCATCCTCACAGCGCGAAACAAAATATCCTTGCTCTTCCAATTTATCTGCCAGAAGTGTACTGCATCCCAAATCAATATCACGCGTTTGCGGCCGAAAACCATGTAAAACCATAGCTCCGCCGGCAACTACCCAGTATTCCGTTGCAGGGAAAGGAAGTTCCTTAAGCCGCTGAATCAAAGATTGTTTATCAAATGTGCTCATAGTATCTGCCCCCATTGCATGATTGCCTGTGTTCTAATTATGAAGCTATTATATGATGAATTCTGATTTGCTTTTTTCATTTTAGCATATCACAATGTCCGTCGCAATGGCATTGGTGAAATGTTACAATTCAGCCTTCTGCTAAACTGTAACGCTGATGCACACAAAATGAGTTTTTAACTCATTTTGGCGCCTGCAAGTCATGTAAAATTGCATAGAAACGCAATTTTGACTTCGCGGTACCATGGCTGAACTGTAACGGTGAAATTTCTAATGTTGCAGAATTTGCTTGCACACCATAGCAAAAGATGATATGATGAAAACAAAGCATAACACTTTCTAATGTATTTGATGTCTGAAGTCAAAAATTCTATTTATCATGAAAATCTATGCTTTTTATTCAAAGATCAGGAAGCATTTCATCAGCGATGTGCTTGGTATTCCCTTAGAACAGATTAAATCAGTACGCATGGCCAACACTTTCCTGTGGAAAAGATATCGTCGGGATAAAGAGGGGAAGGAGTTTTCAGAGCTTTTTGAGATACATATTATTGAGTTGAGAAAAAAATTAGATGGGACAGGGCAGATGGATGACTGGATTCGTCTGATCAATGCGCGGACAGAGGAGGATTTGGATATGATCAAGACAGAAAATGCGGGATACTGGAAGCAATCAGGGAGGTAAAGAGGATGAGCCTTGGCAGGAGCCTGAAGGCCTTATATGAGGCGCATATGAAGCAGATAAGAGATCAAAATGCCCGTGATGACTATGTGAGAGATGAGGGGATAGCAATTGGTGAAACTAAGAAAGTGATTGGTCTGATCAGGAAGAAAATGGCAAAGGGCATGACAGTTGAACAAATCGCAGATATCTTGGAGGAAGAGCAAGCTCTGGTGGCTAAAATATGTGATTTCATTCAAAGATATCCTGATTGGGAAGACGACAGAATTTATCGTAATCTGTAATGTATACCCGTAAACGCAACTATTTGCCGCTTTTCTTGTATAACAAGCGAGTGTTGCTGTGATGTAGGACAGAAAACGGCAAAGGAATACATTTGCGAGTATATAACCAGGACCAAAATCATTTACCATATAAAATATATCACAAGTAAACGTTTCTGCAATACAGAACTGAAAGCGGCAAATGAATGTTTTCACGAGTATATTTTGCAGCGCAAATACATGTGTGAAACCGCAATTTTTACAATATGGACAACAATAATCTCAATTGGCTAAAAATGGAAGAAATTATATAATACTCTCAAAGCACATCAGTGCAAGACAAAAGGGGCGGGCGAAGGAAATTGGGAGCTGGCCGGACAGTTGCGGAACTGGAATAGGAGAAGAGATTATGGAAATGACATTAAGGTGGTATGGTTCTGAATTTGACACGGTTACGTTGAAGCAGATTCGACAGATTCCCGGTGTGGCAGGGGTGATTACAACATTATATGATACTGCGCCGGGAGAAGTGTGGAGCAGGGAACGTATTCGTGCCATGAAAGAGGAAGTGGAAGCGGCAGGGCTTAAAGTGGCCGGTATTGAGAGTGTGAATGTTCATGAGGCCATTAAAACCGGCATACCGGAAAGGGAAGAATATATAGAGAATTACATGAAAACCCTTGAAAATCTGGGGCAGGAGAATATTCACCTGGTATGTTATAATTTTATGCCGGTGTTTGACTGGACACGTACCGAACTGGCAAGGGTGAGACCGGACGGTTCCACGGTGCTGGCGTATACGCAGAAGGCAGTGGACGCCATTCACCCGGAAGAAATGTTTGCGTCCATAGCCGGTGACATGAACGGCGCAGTGATGCCGGGTTGGGAGCCGGAGCGTATGGCTCATGTGAAAGAATTGTTTGAAATGTATCAGGGGATTGACGATGAAAAACTATTCGCAAACCTGCAATATTTTCTGGAAAGGATCATGCCGGTGTGTGATAAATATGACATCAATATGGCAATTCATCCGGATGATCCCGCATGGAGTGTATTTGGGCTTCCGCGTATTATTATCAATAAGGCCAATATACTTCGTATGATGAAAATGGTGGACAATCCCCATAATGGTGTGACATTTTGTTCCGGCTCCTATGGAACCAAACTGGAAAATGATCTTCCAGATATGATTCGTTCCCTGAAAGGAAGAATTCATTTTGCTCATGTGCGAAACCTGAAGTTTATCACGACCGATAATTTTGAGGAAGCAGCACACCTTTCTGACGATGGATCTTTTGATATGTATGAGATTATGAAAGCGTTGTATGACATTGGATTTACAGGCCCTATCCGTCCGGACCATGGGCGCATGATATGGGATGAAGTTGCAATGCCAGGGTATGGACTGTATGACAGGGCTTTGGGAGCGACTTATTTAAACGGTCTCTGGGAGGCTATTGATAAAGCGTCTCGCCGCGGTATTTGAGAGGTATCTGTGTAGTTGAGCCTGGCAGTCAACAGGAGACAAGACATAAACGGTACCCGGAATAAAAAAAGAAATCAATAGTTATAAACAGTATCCAGAATCTCAAAAAAGAAATCAAAAGTCATAAACGGCGACCGAAATTTCAAAATATGGAATGAAAAGTTTTAATGAAAGTGCAAGGACAGGACATAGCATTGGGATTACAGGATAAAAAAGATATAAGGAAGAGGGCTTGCAAAATGATATTAAATAAAGTCGGATTAGAAAACAGAGCGGAATGGGAAGCAGCAGGATATGATCTTCCTCAATTCGACCGTGAGGCGGTAGCTGCGGCCACCAGGGAACGTCCTTTCTGGATTCATTTTGGCGCAGGGAATATTTTTCGGGCATTTCAGGCAAACGTGATACAGAAGCTGCTGAATGCAGGCACCATGGACAGGGGGTTGGTGGTTGCGGAAGGATTTGACTATGAAATTATTGAGAAAATGAATCGCCCCCATGATGATTACAGCATTCTTGTGACACTGAAAGCGGACGGAACGATTGAGAAAACAGTGGTGGGAAGTGTTGTAGAATCCTGTATTCTGGATTCCGACAATGATGTGGAATATGAACGTCTCAAGGAGATTTTCAGTAAGGAATCCCTTCAGATGGTATCCTTTACTATTACAGAAAAGGGATATAGCCTGGTCAATGGAGCAGGGGAAGTGCTTCCGGCGGTGGCGGCTGATTTTATAGCAGGTCCTGAAATGCCCATAAGTTATATGGGAAAGGTAGCTTCTCTTTTATATGCCCGTTATCTGGATGGGGAAAAGCCGGTTGCCATGGTCAGCATGGACAATTGTTCTCACAATGGAGATCGTTTGTATGAGGCAATCAACAGCTTTGCTGAAAAATGGACGGAAAATGGTAAGGTTGAGAAAGGATTTCTCGATTACATTCGCAACAGGGATAAGGTAACCTTCCCATGGACTATGATTGACAAAATTACACCGAGGCCGGATGCTTCTGTGGAAGAGATTCTGAAAAAAGACGGAATTCAGGAGTTGGAACCGGTCATTACATCGAAAAATACATATGTTGCCCCCTTTGTAAATGCGGAAGAGTGCGAATATCTGGTGATTGAGGATACGTTTCCCAATGGCCGGCCGGCGCTGGAGCAGGGCGGCGTGATGTTTACAGACAGAGAAACGGTTGAAAAAGTGGAGAAAATGAAGGTTTGTACCTGCCTGAATCCCCTTCACACAGCACTGGCAATTTATGGCTGTCTGTTGGGTTATGTGAAAATTTCAGATGAGATGAAGGATGAGCAGCTAAAAAAGCTGGTAGAAATCATTGGCTATGAAGAAGGGCTTCCGGTGGTGGTAAATCCGGGTGTGTTGGACCCGAAAGAGTTTATTGATACTGTGTTGCAGGTCAGAATACCGAATCCTTTTATGCCTGATACACCGCAAAGGATTGCCACAGACACATCCCAGAAGCTTGCGATTCGGTTTGGGGAGACAATCAAAGCTTACAAGAATTCCAAACAGTTGAGTACGGCGAAGCTGAAGATGATTCCGTTGGTGTTCGCAGGATGGCTCCGCTATCTTATGGCAGTGGATGACAGAGGAATTGCATTTGCGTTAAGTCCTGATCCGCTGCTGGATACCGTATGTCCTTATTTGGCGGATATTTCACTTGGGAATGTATGCGATATGGAGAGTCGTTTAAAACCCATTCTGGAAAATGAAAACATCTTCGGCGTAAATTTGTATGAAGTGGGAATGGCGGAGCTTGTGTGTGGATATTTTAAAGAATTGACAGCAGGGCCGGGGGCTGTGCGGGCAGTTTTGGAAAAGTATGTGGGTTAAATTATGTATAACAGGATTCCTGTACATATGTTAGCGGTTAGAGTAAATAATGATTAGCAGCGGAAAAGTTACTTTTCATATCTACGCCACCGCGAGGCGTTTTCACACGCTTTTTGCGTGAAAAGCCCGAGACAGTCGTGCGCGGAATCACCGCATTTGCGAATGCCCTTTTCGCAATGCGATTCTCTGTGCATAAAGCCTTCGTAAGAAGGCTTGTTACTGGTCACGGAGTAACAGTAACACGGAAAAACGATAACCAGATATTCAAAATAAAACACTTGACTTTTCTCCGGATTTTCAGGTAAAATAACCAAGGAATTGAATAAAAGGAATACTTGGACGACACATGTAGTGCTTTGCACGTAAATCTGATTACGGTACGAAGTATCATATGTGTCGTTTTATATAGTAGGAAGCCCGATGCAAAGTGAACGTTGTTCTTGGCATGGAACATTCCGTTGGATTTGTGTGTCTCAGCGGAGGTACCGTTGCCGTTGGCGGCTGCGTTTTGTAAAGAGGCTTCTAAGTATTGCTTATAGCATTTTTTGACGACACATGTGGTCTGCGGCGACGTACATGTGTTGTTTTTTTGTTCCTGAAAATCAAGGAGGAGTTTATGGAATCAAGTAATTATCTGGGAACGGAGAAGGTGGGAAAACTTCTCGCTAAGTTCTGTATCCCCTGTATTGCATCACTGATCATTTCATGTCTTTACAACATTGTGGATCAGATTTTTGTGGGGAATGGTGTGGGCTATTTGGGAAATGCGGCAACGGGTGTCATTTTCCCTATTACGGTGATTGGATGGGGCATGTCCCTGTTCTTTGGAGATGGCGCGGCTGCATACTTAAGTGTGGCGCTGGGAAGAAATGAGACAAAGACGCTTCACCAGGGAATCGGAAACAGTATTCTCTTTTCCTTTCTATCCGGGGTAGTGATTATCCTGATCAGCTATCTCTGGGGTGACGGACTGCTTCGCATGATTGGCGCTACTGACGCAACGGTTGGCCTGGCACATGATTATGGTTTTATCATTTACATTATGATGCCTCTGGCCATGACACAGAATACCCTGGCATCTATTATACGTGCGGACGGAAGTCCCCGTTATGCAATGGGAGCCATGATCGTGGGGGCATTGATTAATATTGTAGGCGACCCGGTGGCTATTTTTGTACTTGATATGGGCATCAAAGGAGCTGCTTATGCAACTATTCTGGGGCAGTTTGTCAGTTTCCTGATTTGTGCCTTTTACCTGACGAAAAGCAAGACCTTCCGGCTGCAGGCAGGGAGCTTCCGGATTGATTTCAAACAGCTACGACAGATTATGGCACTGGGGACGTCCAGCCTTTTGACACAGTTATCTATTGTGATTATTACGGTAGTGAATAACATTCTGTTGGTAAAGTATGGCGCTATGTCTGCCTATGGTGAGGATATTCCCCTGGCGGCTTTTGTTGTCATTATGAAGCTGTTCCAGATTGTTTTGAACATTGCTATTGGTATTGCTGCAGGTGCACAGCCAATTGTGGGGTATAATTACGGCGCGCAGAATTTTGGGCGTGTGCGGGAACTTCTGAAAGCCGTCTTAAAATGGACGGCAATTGTGGGCATTGTTTGTATGTTCTTATTTGAAGCATTCCCGGGAGCCTTTATCCGTTTGTTCGGGTCGGACGGGGATTTGTATATGGAATTTGCAATCCGCTGCCTGAGGATTTATTTATTGCTGATTTTGTTTACCTGTGTGCAGAAGGTTTGTGCTATTTTCCTACAATCCATTGGACGTGCGCAGGCGGCCGCTCCACTGGCTATTTTGAGGGATTTGCTTTTGATTGTTTTCTCTATCATTGTTCCTGTCTTTTTGGGTGTGACAGGAATCTTCTGGGCGGCGCCCATTGCAGATGTGCTGGCTATGCTGATTACGGCAGGTGTTATGGTGCGGCTGTGGAAAGAACTGCAAAGGGCAGCAGAACAAGGGGCGCCGACGGTGGAAGGACATATCCAGTCCTCTAAGCCCGGTGTTATCGTCACCATTTCCAGGGAGCATGGTTCCGCAGGGAAGAAGATTGGACAGAAGCTGGCGGAGATGCTGCAGGTGCCCTGCTATTATAAGGAAGTTACAGCATTGGCTGCGCAGGAGAGCGGATTGGCGGCGGAGTTTATTTCCGACATTAACAAAAACGCTCCCGAGCGACTGAAAGAGCTGTACTTAAGTACAACGATTGTACAGCAGGCGATCATTGCACAGGATAAGATTATCAAAAAGATTGCAGAAAATGGCTCTTGTGTGATCATTGGTCGTGCTGCTGACCATGTGCTTCGGGAACAGCCGGATGTGGTTCGCATTTTCATTCATGCACCAAAGGAATATCGTATAAAAAAGATTATGGAAATGTATGGGGATACACGGGAAGAAGCTGAAAAAAATATGGAACACTCGGATTCCGCACGTTCTAATTATTATAAATCGATTACCGGATTGCCATGGGCCAATTCCGACAACTATGATCTGTGTATTGACAGTTCTATCGGAGAACAGGCCAGTGCGGAAATGATTTTTGCTTATTTAAGAAAAAAAGGATATGAATAACAATTAGAAAGAGAAATATGTTAGCAGGCACCAATCGAAAATGGTTGGTGCTTTTTCTGTTGGCAGAAAGCTGCCTGAAGTGAACCGATGTCGTTAATGTAAGCAATTGCTGTTTTGTAAACTGCATCTAATACGCGGAAGTATTTATCTGTACCATTAACACATGAGATAAAAAGCTTTAAGTGAATGACATTGCGAGTGAACGGTAACAACAGTTCATATTCTGAAAAAAATAATTAAGGTACCTTGACAAAATAGAAAGTGTAATATAAAATAATTAAGGTACCTTGATAAATGAAAGGAGATTATTATGGAGAAAAAAGTAAATAGTGAGATGGAAAAAGAACAACATAAGAGTGAATGTGAAGCTCATTATGATGCCGCGGACAGCAATGATAAACTGGTTATAAATCTTCGGGACATCAATCGTACAATGCGTTTCCTGTATGAAGGGCGGGAAAGCCAGAAGCGTATACTAATGATTCTTCTGGAAGCGGCGCCCATTACCCAGAGAAGACTGACAGAGAGACTTGGCATTCAGCCCGGTTCGGCCAGCGAAGTGCTTGCGAAGCTGGAAAGGGGAGGCTTGATTGCTCGTACAGAAAGCCCGGATGATCGCCGTACCACTGATATCACACTGACCAATCAAGGGCGCCTTCTGGCAGAAGAGGCATTGGAGCAGCGCAAGGTGCGTCATGAAGAGATGTTTTCCTGTTTGACGGAAGATGAGAAAAGTGGATTGCTTGCATTGCTTGAAAAGGTAAATGCGGATTGGCAGGAACGATACCAAAGCATTGGGGAGCATTCTTGCTGCAAACATGGGCGTGAGCATGGACATGACCGAGAGCGAGAACCAGGTCATAAGCATGGACATGACTT
>CAMWLE010000015.1 GCA_947175015.1 uncultured bacterium | reverse complement strand
ATATATAAGGATGGGGTTGATAATGCTGATTTATGATATGAAGGTAAACCATATGGTAAATCCACTGGGATTTTATATGGAAGATGTAATCTTTTCATGGAAGGTAAGAGGGGCAAAAGGAAAGATGCAGGAGGCTGCCAGAATCCTGGTTACGAGGGACGAAGAGCAGAGGGATGTCCTGTTGGATACTGGCTTTTGCAGGGATGCGGAAAGCCTTGGCTGGAAGCTTTCTCTTACGCTGTTTCCCCGGATAAGATATTTTTGGAGTGTGACAGTCCTTACCGATGCGGGGGAAGGGATAAGGAGTGAAACAGCTTGGTTTGAAACAGGAAAGAGGGAGGAAGCGTGGAAAGCTGCATGGATTAGCTGTGACAGCAAGGAATCCCGTCATCCGATTTTTGAAAAAACAATCCGTTTTTCGAAGGAGGTATGCCAGGCCAGGCTTTATATCTGTGGGCTTGGTCTATACGAAGCATGGTATACGGCAGCAGATGGGAAATGTCAGCGGATAGGGGAAGAGTATCTTACGCCATACAGCAATAACTATAATGAATGGGTTCAGTATCAGACCTATGATGTGACGGAAATTCTGCGAGAACAGGGCACGTTGTCTGTTCTTTTGGGGAATGGCTGGTATAAAGGACGTTTTGGGTTCAGGGCGAAGGAAGAAAGGGGGTACTATGGGGATGAATGGAAGCTGATTGCGGAAGTGGCACTTACTTATCAAGACGGCAGCGAGGAGGTGATTGGAACCGATGAGAGCTGGCAAGTGCATAGGAGCAATATAACCTATTCCAGCCTGTATGATGGGGAGAAAAGAGATGATACACTTTTACGTCTTCCGCCAGAACCTGCCAGAAAATGTGCTCCACCCAAGGGGGTACTGACAGAGCGTTTAAGCCTGCCGGTAAGAATACAGGAACATTTCCGGCCGGTTCAGCTGCTGCATACTCCGGCAGGGGAATGGGTTTATGATATGGGGCAGGAATTTGCGGGGATTTTCAGATTGAGGGTCAAGGTTCCGGCAGGGCAAAGCATTCATATCCAAACAGGGGAACTTATGCAGGAAGGCAATTTCTATAATGGGAATCTGCGGACAGCCAAGTCGGAATACTGGTATGTTTCCGGCGGGGAGGAAGTCTGGTTGGAGCCACGCTTTACATATTATGGCTACCGATATGTGAAAGTGGAGGGGATACCGAATCCTCAAATCGGGGATTTGGAAGGGCTGGCGCTGTACAGCGATATCAAAGAAGCGGGAACAATAGAGACAGGGCACAAGCTGCTGAACAGATTTCTGGAGAATGTGCGTTGGGGGATGAAGAGCAATTTTATCGATGTGCCTACAGACTGTCCCCAAAGGGATGAACGGATGGGATGGACTGGGGATGCGCAGGTATTTTTACCCACAGCACTCTATCTTGGCGACAGTTACGCTTTTTATCGGAAGTATCTCTATGACTTGCAGACAGAACAGAAAGAACTTGACGGTGCGGTGCCGCATGTGGTTCCTTCCTTCGATGTCAAGGAGACTTCCAGTGTCTGGGGGGATGCCGCATGTATTATGCCATGGAAACTTTATCTGGTATATGGAGACCCTTCCATTTTAGAAGAGCAGTATGACAGCATGAAGGCATGGGTTGAATATATTCGGAAGATAGATGGGGACGGGCATGGCTGGCGGAAAGTATTTCATTTTGGGGATTGGCTGGCTTTGGATGGACATATCAGAAACAAGCCTGCCCTGTTAGGAGGCACAGATGAGGAGTTTATTGCCAGCATATATTATGCCGTAAGCGCAAAGCTGGTGGCAAAGGCTGCGGGGGTATTGGGGATTCAGAAAGACGAAGAAGAGTATGGGCGGCTGTCGGATGAACTGTTTGCGCAAGTTCGCAGGGAGTATTACAGTGGAAGCGGACGATGCTGTTTCAGGACGCAGACAGCCCAGCTTCTAACTCTGAGGTATCGCCTTTCAGACAATGTGGAATTGATAAAGAATCAGCTGAAAACGCTCTTTAGGGAGAGCAGTGGAAAACTGCAGACAGGATTTACAGGGACGCCGCTGCTTTGTAATGTGTTGTCAGAAAATGGAATGGATGAACTGGCTTATCAGCTGCTTTTAAATGAAGAATACCCCGGTTGGCTGCACGAGGTGAAGTTGGGGGCAACTACTGTCTGGGAACGCTGGAATAGTCTGGATGACGAAGGAACAATCACAGGCATTGACATGAACAGTATGAACCATTACGCATATGGTTCGGTGGCAGAGTGGGTGTTCAGATATGCGGCAGGGCTTTCATTTGCAGAGGATGTCCCTGGATGCAGAAAAGTGATTTTCCGACCGGTATTTCATCCTGACCTGGGATATTTGGATGCGGCATATGAATCTCCATCCGGGAGATGGGAATGTGGATGGAGATATCAGGAGGACGGCAGAATCAAAGTGTATCTGGAAGTACCTTTCGGATGTGAGGCGGAAATAGAGCTGCGCTCTGGGAATAAGGAAAAAGGAGTATTGCGGACAGGGCATTATTCCTTTGAGATGTCGGCATGAAACAGTTTGGGTACAGAAGTATGCAGAAGCAGCAAAATGCCAAAAACGGCAACGGAATGGAGGAGAAAATGAAACAGAAAAATGAAACGGGAAAAAAGAAGGGAAAGACAAAGAAGAATGATTTTTTCTTTGTCTGTAAACACATCAGATTTAGTTGGGGGCTGATCATTCTGGCGCTTGTCATCGGCAGCGTCCAGAGCATTGTAACATCCATGGTGCCGGACGCAACGGCGAATTTGTTTGATGGGGATTTTTCCACAGGCAAGCTGCTGGGGGTGGCCCAGACGCTGGCAATCTCCCTTGTCCTTGGGCTGGTTTCTTATGTGTTCAGGGTGTTTGCCGAGTCTAAATCAGTTCTTGCGGCAAGAACCTCCGTATGGGAACGGATGATTAACGCAAAGATGGAGTATTATGATGCAAATGACCCGGCCAGCCGCCTGAGCATGGTGACAGTGGATGCGCAGACTTTCGGCGCAGGTCTGGTTCAACTTTTTGTCTACATTCCTACTATGGTGGTACTATTGTTGTCTTGCGTGGTTCAGCTGCTTGGCTATAGCTCAAAGCTGTTAATGATATTATGGCTGCTGGTTCCGATGCATTTGATTTATATTTTCTTTGTAGGCAGATGGCAGCAAAGGCTGGGAAAGGATTTGGCATGGCAGATTGGCGACCTGACAGGTTATCTTGCGGAAAGAATCAGGAATCTTCCCATGATTAAAAGCTTTGCGGCAGAGGAGAAAGAAGATAAGAATGGTGTGGAAGCTGCAGGGAAGCTGTTTCAGGTCTATAAGAGATACAATGTTTATCTCCAGGCTGTAATCCACTCTTACCAGTCGTTGACAGCCATGATCAGTACGGTAGTATCAGTTCTATGGGGAGCTTACCTCTTAAAAACAGGGCAGACGGATATTACAAGCTTCCTTGCCTTCTCTATGTATGTGGCGTCTATTAATGCCACTTTTCTGGTGATATCTATTGTGTGGGGATTTGTGAAAGATTTTCAGGGCAGGGCGAACCGGCTTGCCAGACTGATTGAAGCGCCTGCAGAGACAACGGGTAAAATGGATTCGGGAAAGGTTGACATACCGGATGGGGATATATGTGCAGAGAAAGTGGAATTCCGATATCAGGAAAATGACAAGCCGGTATTGAAGGATATCAGCTTTGTGATACCGAGAGGAAAGGTAACCGCTATTGTAGGACCTTCCGGCAGCGGAAAGACCACATTGATCAAGCTGCTGGAGAGGCTCTACAGTCCTACGGGAGGGCGGATTACCATAGGAGATGTTGATATTGAAGAGACAAATATTGAAAGCTGGAGAAGGAAATTGTCTTATGTGGTACAGGATGCAGGTGTATTCAGCGGAACCCTAAGACAGGCTTTCTGCTATAGTGTGGAGCGGGAGGTCTCCGAGGAAGAGCTGATTCGGGTTGCAGAAAAGATAGATTTGTATGACTACATACGGACATTGCCTGATGGTTTTGACACACTGTTGGCAAACTGGGGTTCATCCCTTTCCGGCGGGCAACGGCAGCGCATCGCTATTGCCCGGGCTATGCTGCGCAGTTCTGATATCCTGATTTTCGATGAACCAACCAGCGCACTGGATCCGGAAACAGCCAATGCCATTTGCCGTATTATATTTGAGGAATTTCAGGGAAAAACCGTTATCATCATTTCTCATGAGCTGCATTATGTTGCACAGGCGGACAAAATCGTTGTCGTCAATCAGGGTAGGATGGAAGGCAGCGGCAGTCATGATGAGCTTATGCAAGCCTGTAGGGTATACCATGATCTTGTGCAGGAACAGTCTTACAAGGAGGTGTTCAGCGTATGAAAAAGCGTGCGGATCAAGGAATAGAAAACAGAAGCTATACGGCAGACAAGGTTTCTTTGAGGGAGTGTCTGGGGATTTTCAAGAATATCAATCTACCTTGGGGATTGATGGTCATTGGTGTACTGCTAGCTTTGCTGGGAAGTTATGCTACCCTGCAGGTGTCCAGTTTTTCCGGTGCGGCAGTGGATGCCAGCGGTGAGATTCTCGTGCAGGAGATGATGACTTACATTCTGACATCTGTATTTGTGGTTATCTGTACGGCGGGTATGATGCTCTCATCTACAATGGCAGGTGAAAAAATCAATTATGCACTCAGACAGAAGCTGTGGCACAAGATTATTGTGACAAAACAGAGAAGCTATGACTTGGATGGCGGGGAATCCATGGTCAGCCGTGTTACTACCGACTGTGACTATGCCAGCAAATTTTACAGCACTGTTGTAAGCATTGCCGGAATTGTTATCAGTACTGCCATGTATTTGACAGCCATGTACCAGATTAATGTAAAAATGGCAAATTATGTACTGTTATTTATACCTGTGAGCATTCTGCTTGGGGGAGGGTATGCATTTTTACGTTTCCTTGTGGGGCGCAGGATGCAGGCAAAGCTGGCGGCTTCCACGGCATACCTTGTGGAGAGGACGAAGGACCTCCCTTTGATCAAAACTTGTAATGCCCAGCAGAAAGAAATCGAAGAGGGACGGAAACATTTTAAGGAGCAGTATGAGGCACAGCTGCGTCTGGGCTTTGTATCTGCCATTGCCACGGTGATAGACTCCGTACTGCAGATGCTCTCTATTGCGATTCCGTTTCTTGTGGGGGCATATTTTGTGGCACAGGGGGTTCTGACGATTGGAGCAATCATTACTTTCAATACATTATTTGGAAATGTAAAGACAGTGTTCAACAATCTGATTACATATGCAGGTGATTTTAAAGAAGCCAACGGCGCTCTGGCCCGTATTACACGATTTTTTCAGGTGGAAGAAGAACAGCCTGAAGCAGGTATAGAAATCAAAGGCTCCAGCCAGGAGGATATCGTTTTCAACCAGGTAGATTTCGGCTATACGGATCAGTTGATTATGAAGCAGTTTTCCTGTCACATTCCTAAAAACAAGATTACGGCCGTTGTAGGTACCAATGGTTCCGGAAAATCCACATTGTTTAAACTGCTGACCAGACTGTATGAGCCTCAAGGCGGCGAAATCCTTTTTGGCGATAAATCCTGTGCAGGTTACAGCCTTCACTCATGGAGAAAAAAGGTGTGCCTGATTGCCCAGGACAGTCCAATGATGGCGGGGACAATCAGGGAGAATATCTGTTATGGAAGAACGGATTATGTTTCTGAGGAGGAATTGCTGGAAGTGGCAAAGCTGTCCCATGTATATGATTTTGTGAAAGATTTGCCGAATGGTTTTGACACAGTAGTTACCGCAGGCGGAGGGAATTTCTCAGGAGGACAGAAACAATGCATTGCCATTGCACGGGCTATGATGAGCAAGAGTGATTGCTTATTGTTGGATGAAGCTACCAGTAATCTGGATGTGAAACGGGAAAAGGATGTAATGGAGGCATTGGATCGTCTGATGAAGAACAGAACCACAGTTATCATCGCCCATTCCATTGCCACAATCAAAAATGCGGATCATGTGATTGTAATTAATAAAGGAAAGTTGGAGATGGAAGGCGCACCATCCCGCATTTTGGAACAGACAGACAACTATCTGGCTAAAATGATGGGACGCAGGCTGGAAAGCGGTAGTTTAGGATAAAAGGACAAAGATGAAATGAAAAAAATACTGAAAGCTGTGTGCATTATTCTTGGAATTATTGTGGCAGTCGTTGTTGTGCTTGTAATAGTGCTTGTTATTTTGTTGATTAAAGGGGCATCCTCACCAGCGGTGCCTCTGAATTACACACAGGACACAGCAACTGGCGGCGCAATAGAGGCTGCATATATGAAAACAGGCAGTTTTGAAGTGGCTTATTATGAAGAAGATACGGAAGAGGGATTTGAGAAATATGAAGTTTACTATCCGGCAGAATTGGAAACCGCAGGCCAAAAATATCCCGTAGTGGTTTATGCCAATGGCACGGGCGTAAAGAGTTCAAGGTGCAAGGCATTGCTGGAACATCTGGCATCATGGGGATTTATTGTAATCGGAAATGAGGATATGGATTCATGGTCGGGACTTTCTTCTGAAAAATGTCTGAATTACCTGATAACCCAAAATGATGATTCCGAAAGCAGGTTTTATGGGAAGGTGGATTTGGAACGTGTGGGGATGACCGGACATTCACAGGGCGGGGTAGCTGTCTTTAATGCGATTACAGAACATGAGCACAGTGGTATTTATAAAGCAGCTGTTGCCCTGTCGCCAACGAATGAGGAACTTGCGTTGGCTCTTGAATGGCCTTATGATCCGGCGAAGGTTAAGATACCTGTTTTCATACTTGCGGGGACAGAAGGGGATTTTGAGGTCCAGACGGTGATTCCGTTGGATAAGATGCAGGTAATGTACGAAAAAGTAAATGCTCCGAAGATGATGGCGCGCAGGACCGGCTGTGAGCATGGCGATATGGCTTACCAGGCGGATGGATATGTAACAGCATGGTTCATGTGGCTGTTGCAGGATGATGAAGAGGCGGGAAGGGCATTTACTGGCGAAAACCCTGAGATTTTGATAAATGACCTGTATCAGGATCAGAGAATTGATTTATACGAGGAGTAAGTGAAATGTTAAATGAAAACAGAAAGATTTACCGTGATGCAGCGGAAGCATTGGTGGCACAGATGACGGTAGAGGAAGCAGCATCCCAGCTCCTTCACCATGCGCCGGCAATTGAACATCTGGGAGTGCCGGAATATAACTGGTGGAATGAGGCGCTGCATGGGGTGGCAAGGGCGGGAATTGCTACGGTTTTTCCCCAGGCGATTGCCATGGCAGCTGCTTTCGATCCAGAATGGTCGCCGAATATCAATATTTTTCGCGATCCAAGGTGGGGCAGAGGGCATGAGACTTATGGAGAGGATCCTACGCTGACCAAAGAGATGGGAAAAGCATTTATCAGAGGGCTATAGGGGGATGGTAAATACCTAAAGGCTACCGCTTGTGCAAAGCATCTGGTGGTACATTCCGGGCCTGAAGCTCTGCGGCACCACAAACTGGTAGGTTTTCAGCGCAAAGTTATTCCTGCACAAGGGAAAATGGAAGTATATATTAGCATTCCATTAAAGGAATTATATTGTGTGCAGAAAGATGGCAGCACATTGCTGGCAGAAGGAGAGTATACCTTATATGCAGGGGGCTGTCAGCCGGACGAGAGAAGTATTGAGCTGACAGGGCAGAAACTTCTGGCAATCAGGCTGAAAGTATTAGCGGATTGCAAATAAGGAGACGATGCAGCTTCTGGCAGAATCGTTTCCAATATTCTTCAGTGAGGCGAATCCTTATGCAGAACAGATGAAAAAGCTGAACATGGGGCTGAAGGAAATTGCCGCCATGGCAGGGGAGATGATGCCTGGTGAAAAACTGAAAGAGCTGGATCAGCGTCTGGAGCAGATAAAGGAATAAGCAAATACGGTTGGTTTGGACTGAGAATAATATAATCAGGGAGGATAATTTCATATGGAGGAAATAAAGAGACAGGTTGACAGAAAAAAAATACCGTTAAAAACCTGGATTACCATGCCAATTTTAAAAGCGTTCAGGTTTCCTATCATTCCCAGCCGTCCCAAAACTGGGAAATTTTACCGTCTTCCATTGCAAGGATGTGTTTCAGCAAACGGTGACATTACCCATGGAAGCATGCGGATAGGAACAGAAAATAAGGTAATCGTGACATTACAGGGCGGTGGTGTCAGCTGGAATGAATATATGGCTGCAAGACCAAACAGTATGTATGCAGAGCCGTTGGAGCAGAATTTTTATGCCAGTGAATCAGAACTGATTGCGGATATTGTGACGGGTCATGGGATCACGAGCAAGAAAGAAGAGAATCCGTTCCGCAATTGGAGTGTCATAAGTATAACCTATAATACAGGGGACTTTCACATTGGCACAAATAATTTTTCCTATACTAATCTGGAAGGGAAAAATGCAGTTCTTTACCATCACGGTTATAAGAATTACCAGGCAGTCATGAAAGAGGCTCTGAAGTGGATAGGAAATACACCGGAGCAGCTTCTGGTGACTGGATTCAGTGCAGGCGGCTTTGGGGCGGCGCTCCTTGCAGATGATATCATGCATTTTTTCCCGAAATGCAACAACGTCATTTGTTGTCCTGACAGTTGTTTTATGCTATATGACGGCTGGCGTGAGGCGGCTGAAAAGGTGTGGAAGGCCCCCAGGGAAATCTATGAGCGGCTGCACAGTGACAATATTACGCTGGACAGTCTGGTTGCGCTTAAAAAGAAATATGGCAGTAAGGTAAAAATCCTTTTTTCTTGTTCTACAAGAGATGTGGAATTATCCAAATTTTGGAATTATATCAAATGCGGAAAGTTATATACCGACAAGGAGACAGGAATTCGATTTCAAGATGATTTGCGTGTGATGTGCAGGCAGCTTCGGGAACAGATTCCAGATGCGGGAATCTATATTTTTAATACCCCAGTTACCGGAAAGGGCATGGAGGAATTGAAGGAGGCAGGGCTTATTGTCCATTGCATTGGACTTTCTTCAGCAGCAGAGACATTACGGGTGGACGGAAAGACTGTAGTGGAATGGGTATGGAATGCGGTGAATGGAGAGCCTGAGTGCATCGGTATGGGATTCCTGGATAATAAATAGAGGGAAATATCATAGAGGGCAAATTTGGAATAAAAATGATAAAAACGGGTTAGAGAAATTTGCATAGATTGTTTAAAATAATATCAGAAGTGAACTTCCAAATAGAAATCAGCGCATACAGCACGAGAGTCCTGCTTGCTGTGTGCGGAAGAGAGGCGGAGATGATATACAATCCTTATTTACCAAGTTGGGAATACATACCGGATGGGGAACCTTATGTCTATGAGGATCGGCTGTATGTCTTTGGTTCCCATGACAGATTTAACGGCACAATCTTCTGCATGAACGACTATGTATGTTGGTCGGCTCCGGTAAAAGATTTGGGAGACTGGAGGTTTGAAGGAACCATTTATAAAAAGAGCCAGGATCCGGATGCAAAGGAAGAGAGCATTATGCAGGCACCCGATGTGGCACGGGGAGTTGACGGTAGATTTTATCTGTATTATACACTGGGGCTTGTTCCATTTATGGCAGTTGCAGTCAGTAAAAGTTTGACAGGTCCGTATGAGTATCTGGGCAGAGTGCAGGATAGAAACGGTCTGCCCGTGGGAATCAGGCAGGGGGCGGAGATACCAGCCTCGTTGGAGGGCAGGGATTTATTTCAGTTTGATCCGGGGATTTTTGTGGATGAGGATGGCAGAATCTTTCTTTATTCCGGATTCAGTCCAGATGCAGAAGGAGAATTTAGAGCCGCCTGTAAGAAATACCGGCTGGATGGAGCCTATGTGATGGAACTGGAGCCGGACATGCATACGCTGAAGAAGGAGCCAGTGAGGATGATTCCCGGTGTATCAAAAGTGGCGGGGACAAGCTTTGCGGGGCATGAATTCTATGAAGCCAGTTCCATGCGTAAGATTGGGGGAAAATATTATTTTATTTATTCCTCCATTTTATCCCATGAATTATGTTATGCGGTGAGCGACAGGCCGGATCGGGATTTTGTCTTTGGAGGTGTTCTGGTCAGTAACGGGGATATCGGCTACCAGGGAAACACCATACCCCAAAACTATATGGGGAACACCCATGGCAGCCTTGTAAATGTGGATGGACAGTGGTACGTATTTTACCATAGGCAGACCAACAGGCATCAATATTCAAGGCAGGGATGTGCGGAAAAGATATATATGGATGAGAGGGGGCATTTTGCCCAGGCGGAAATTACCAGCTGTGGGCTGAGCAGAAAACCTATGCCCCTTGTGGGCCAGTATCCTGCCTACATAGCCTGCAATCTTTGGTCAAAGGAGGGGGCAATGACGTATCGAAACGGTGGAACGCCGGAAGCGGAACGGCATCCATACTTGACTCAGAGCGGAATCGACAGAGAAGGAGACGGAGATCAGTATGTGGCTAATATGTGCCAGGGTGCTACGGCGGGATTCAAGTATTTCAGCCCAGGCAAACTGACCGGGGCGGCTGTCTGGATCAGCGGGGACGGTGAGGGCTGTATGGAGTTAAGGTGTGCCAGCAAAGGCGGGAAAGCGGCAGAGGGAGAGGAAAGCTGCCGGAAAGTGGCGGAGATAGCAGTTTCGGTACATGGTGGATTCTGTAAGTTTCAGGAATACCTGCATGATGTGGTATTCTTGGAAGAACCAACGGCGGTATATTTTACATACCAGGGAACAGGGGCTGTCAATTTCCATGAATTTGCATTCATATAAAGGCGGCATGGAGCATTGAATCGATGACAATAGGCAGTAAAAGGAATGGAATAAGTGATTAAAAAAGGAGAAAGCAACTATGGAACTTTATAATTATGAGAAAAAACACATTGAGAAGGTTCGAAGCATCGCTCCTGAATGTATGGTGATGCTGAAATCGGATGGGAGCTTTCCGCTGGA
Organism: uncultured bacterium; assembly: GCA_947175015.1. Taxonomy (GTDB): domain Bacteria; phylum Bacillota; class Clostridia; order Lachnospirales; family Lachnospiraceae; genus Acetatifactor. The sequence goes on along the minus strand of CAMWLE010000015.1, from coordinate 38,070 downwards.
GGCACCTGGAAAACTGGCACTTTACGGCAATGCGGCCAGGAAGACGATTAAGGGAGGGACCGGCTCAGGGGATGTGAATGTCCGCCATTATGTGAGCGTGGAGGAAGGGCTGGAAAATGCCGGATTTACGATTACCACGAAGAGCTGGCTGGATGGCTACGATGCTGTCTGGACGGAAGAGAACCGAAAGTTCAAGGCCGGAATCAAGGCCAGAATAGCGGCGGAGGGCTTAAGCGCTATCATGCTGGGCATTGGTGCTATCATGGCCGAGCCGGAATATGACCTGCCCATGGAAGGGGAGGGGGAAACGGCAGTTTATGTGTTAGGAAGAATCAGCGGGGAAGGATCCGACCGGAGTATTGTGAAAGGGGATTTTCAGCTCACTGACACGGAAATTAAGAACATATTGCAACTCCAGGAGCAGTATGCACGCTTCCTGTTGGTATTGAATGTAGGAGGTGTGGTGGATATCTCCCCGGTAGCAGACGCAGTGGGCAATATTCTGCTGCTTTCCCAGACGGGCATGGCTTTGGGGGATGCTTTTGCGGATGTGCTGCTGGGAAAAGCATATCCATCGGGAAAACTTGCTTCCACATGGGCGAAGTGGGAGGAATATTGTCATGTGGGAGATTTTGGTGAGTCTGATGATACTCTCTATAAAGAAGGAATTTATGTGGGATATCGCTTCTTCGACTCCGTAGGCAGAAAACCGCTCTTTCCTTTTGGATTTGGCTTAGGCTATACCACTTTTGAAGTTAGTCCGAAGGAAACGATTGGCAGAGGAAGTCATATCACTGTAGATGCGATAGTGCGCAATACAGGAAGGCATCCGGGTAAGGAGGTGGTGCAACTTTATGTATCCGTTCCCGGCGGAAAGCTTGACCAGCCCTATCAGGTATTGGCGGCTTTCACCAAAACAGCACAACTGAATCCTGGAGAGAGCCAGGAGGTTTCCTTAAGCTTCAGGATGGAGGAACTGGCTTCTTTTGATGAGGAGATGGTCTGCTCTATTTTGGAAAAAGGCGATTATGTGCTTCATCTGGGTAATTCCAGTCAGGATACAGAGGTCTGTTCCGTGGTGAGACTGGAAAAAAATGCGGTATTACAGAAGCTTCACAATGTGGGAGGTGCGGCGGATTTTACAGATTGGAAACCGGAGCAGGTGAGGGAAACTGTCATTCCGGAGGGCATTCCTTATGTAAGAGTATCTGCATCGGATATTCAGAAGACAGAACCGGCGCTGCCCCAGATTGATTCCAGGGCGATGGAAATTGCAGCGAAGATGACAGACAGTGACCTTGCATGCCTGTGTACAGGGGCGTTTAACGGTAGTACAGGGAGTAACAGTGTAATCGGGAATGCCGGTATTACTGTTGCAGGTGCGGCAGGAGAGACTACAGGGATTTTCGCACAGCAGGGAATTCCCGCCCTGATTATGGCGGATGGACCGGCAGGCTTACGTCTGAGCTGTCAGTATGGTGTGGATGAAGAGGGAGTTTATTCTTTGGACTATGGTTCCATGCAGGAGATTGCGGAGGTTCTGCCGGAGCAGATGCTGGCGTTTCTGGGGCTGGATAAGGAACAGAAAAAGCGTCAAGGAGAGATACATGACCAATATTGTACTGCCATTCCGATAGGGACTGCTCTGGCACAGAGCTGGAGTGAAGAGGTTTGTGAAGTCTGCGGAGACATTGTAGGGGACGAGATGGAACGGTTTGGTGTGCATATCTGGTTAGCCCCGGCATTGAATATTCATCGGCTGCCGCTCTGTGGGCGGAATTTCGAATATTACTCTGAGGATCCATTGATTAGCGGAAGAATGGCTGCCGCAGTCACCAGAGGTACACAGAAACATTCTGGCCGGGGTGTATCCGTAAAGCATTTCTGCTGTAACAATCAGGAGACGAACCGGATGCATTCTAACAGCGTCATAAGCCAGCGTGCGCTACGGGATATCTATCTGAAAGGATTCCGCATCGTGGTGGAAGAGGCAGCTCCGGCGACGGTCATGAGTTCTTATAATCTGTTGAATGGTGAACATACTTCACAGCGGTATGATCTGGTGGAGACGCTTCTGCGCCAGGAATGGGGATATAAGGGCATTGTCATGTCTGACTGGGTCAGCGGGAATTTCAACAAGCAGGATGACAAATATCCGGGAGCTTTTGCAGCAGGTGCCATCAAAGCGGGGAATGATATCATGATGCCGGGAGCGGAGGCACATTATAGGGGGCTGCTGGATGCACTGGACAATGAGGATGCAGATTATCCGATTACCAGGGCGGATTTGGAGAAGTGCGCCGCAAGGATGATTGAGCTGGCATGGAAACTGGGGCGATGACCACTTATAGGTAAAGTGCTGCATGGAGAGGAGAAATGTATGAACCCAGTGGATAAGATAAATTATGTAAGCGGATTGGAACGTGTAAGGAATCTGAAAATTGAATATGGGGAAATAGCAGAGGCTGTGTATGCTGAAGAGAAAGCGCTGGAATTGGCACCAGGTTTTTGTACACAGCCCATACCAGCTCATTGTGAGGTGCGTATCTGGATGCGTCCTTCGGAGGATTCCCATATTTTGGTAGAATTTTGGCTTCCTGTAGAAGGATGGAACGGGGATTTCCTGGGAACGGGAAATGGCGGCTTTGCAGGGACAACGCAGGTTCTGGAACTGATAAACGGAGTGCGCAGGGGATATGCGACAGCCAGTTCGGATTTGGGAACAGCTCCGGATGTGGATGGTTTGATTGGAAAGCCGGAACGATGGAAAGATTTTGGACATCGGGCTGTCCATTTGATGACGGTTGTGGGGAAACAGGTGACGGAATGTTACTACGGTCAGCCGTTGAAGCATAGCCTGTTTGTAGGAGGATCTACCGGAGGATAGCAGGGACTGATGTTGGCGCAGAGGTATCCAGAGGATTATGACGGCATCCTTGCTGTAGCGCCAGCTAATCACCGAACACACCTGCACTATGGCTTTATCTGGAATTGGCTGGCATTGACAGAGACGGAAGAATCCAGGATGACACAAGCGAATGCACAGGCTGTGACAGAACTGATGTTGCAGGAGTATGGCGAGGATGGGGAATGTCTGGACGGAGATGCCTTTTTTCCTGTCCACAGAAGATTTGGCTGGATGCAAAGGTCTTTGAAAAGAGCGATAAGCTGAAGCCGGAACAAAAGGAAGCGTTGAAAAAGCTGGCCGGAGGGGCAGTTGATTCTGTAACGGGAGAAGCAGTTTACCATCCAATCTATGTACCGGGCAGCGAGGCATGTTCCCTGGGGTTAGAAACGCAGAGTGATACAGAGACTTTTGCGCATGATTTTTTTTATCCTTTCAGATGGGTATATGGGAAAGACTTTGATTTTCGTAAGTTTGACTTCCATGAGGATGTGAAGCGTTTGGATGTGGCATTGGGGGAGTATTTGAATGCAGATAGTACGGATTTGGGCGCTTTCCGGGACAACGGCGGAATTCATGGCATGGCGGATCCAATCATTCCATATACAGATTCACTGGACTATTACAGAAGGGTGGCAGAGGAAATGGGCGGATTAGACCGAACAAGGGAGTTTTTCCGTTATTTCCCTGTGCCGGGGCTGGCCCATGTGTCTGGTGGGCCGGGGGTGCAGGATATTGTATCGCAGGGCTTCCGGGCCACGCCGAAGGACAGGGAGCATGATGCGCTGACAGCGCTGGCGGAATGGGTTAGAGGTGGTGAAGCACCGGAATTGTTGAAGCCGGTGGCTTTTCAGGATGGCAATCTCTTAAATGGTATTATCATGGACACCTGTGCCTATGAACGCCCCTGTTATGCTTATCCCTGCTATGCGGCGTTTAGAGGGGGAGATGTAAATCGTACAGAGAATTATGAGCGCAGGGAATGGGGGGATTAGCTTATACATTTCTGATATGGGAAATAGCAAAGGAGTACACTGCAGATTCGATGAAAGGAAAAAAGCACAGAATCAGAATTTTTTATCGCAGTCTGACTGTTAAATGGATATTGATAACATGTGCCATTGTATTGCCAGTGAATATTTTGACTGCTTTTATCGCAAGCATGATGAATAAATCCTATCAGGATAACTTGCTCATTTCCTATGCCGGCCAGTTGGATCTCTATGGAGAGAGGGTGGATTCGGAGCTATCCACCATGAGGAACCTGATGCAGAATTTCTTGGACAGTACAAATTTGTCCAAGCTGACATGGGTTTCCCGGGATGATTCCGTTGTTGAAGTGACCCGCTTTAAAAACCGCCTCACGGGAGGGAACTCATGGTGCAGCTTTCCGGGCATTTGCATGGTGTGGGACAAGAAGAAGGATATCATCAGTTTTTTTCACCAGGGAAGCATTTACTCAAAAACCGATACAGACAGGCTGGAGCAGAAATTAAGGGAAGAATATCAGTATGGGGTGGCTTCGGAGAAGTGGGAGTGGGTAGCTTGGGGGGACAAGGCATTTTTGTTTCAATATTATAAATTTGCCCTGTATGATATTGGGATTTTTCTGGATGCGGAATCTGTTCTGCGCAAGTTTTATGATGCGGAAGGGATACCGGAAGGGGGAATTTTCCTGGCAGACAGGGAGGGTAGCTCCCTTTGTTGTTATGATGGGAATAGATTTCAGCTAATAGAAGAACCGGAAGAAGGGATAGGTGCGGGGACGAAAAGACAGATAGTGCTAAGCAGTGAGATAGCGGGAGGGAGCTATCAGCTATTACAGGTGATAGAGATGACACGGCTGTTGAAAGAGCTTCCGTTGTTCCTGACAGTTATCTATATGCTGACTACCTTAGGCTTTGTATCGATTCCCTGTGTATATATTTTGGCGGTGCGTCTCGTGCTGAAGCCATTAAAAGTATTGGTGGAGGCGATGCAGAAACTGGAAGGCGGGAATCTGGACTATCATTTGAAAATGACAGCAGGGTCTACAGAGCTGGACTTTCTTTACCAGAGTTTTAATCATATGGTGGACGAGCTGAACAGGATGGTAATCGATTCCTATGAAAGGGAAATCGAGAAGCTTCAATCGGATTCCATTAATATGCGGCTACAGGTAAACCAGCATATGCTTCTGAATTTTCTGAACACGATTTACAGTCTGGCACAGGTGGAAAAGAATGAGCAGATAGGTGAGTTTTCACTGTTGTTGATGAAGTATTTCCGATATGTGCTTCGGCAGGATATCGGATTGGTCATGGTGAAGGAGGAGATGGAATTCGTTCAGGACTACCTGAAGATACAAAAGGTGCGTTTTCCCGATAGTTTTACCACAGTGTATTCTTTGGACGAGAGCGCGGAAGAGATTCTGATTCCCCAGCTGCTGATTGAGAATTTTGTGGAAAATGCAATAAAATATGGTTTGGTCATGGGGAATGAGATAGAAATCATTATGAATGCGCACCGACAGAGGGACAAGCTGCTGTTGTCTGTCTGCGATACAGGGGCAGGCATGGAGCAGGAAGTTCTGGATAAGCTGAGGGCAGGAGAAATCATTGAGGACTGCATTGGGAAGCATATCGGAATCTGGAACTGCAGGCGCAGGCTGAAATATTATTACGGAGAAGATTACACGCTGCAGATTACCAGCCAGACTGGAGCAGGAACCCAAATATGGCTTGAACTTCCCATAAAACCGGGAAATAGAGAAGAAACAGCAAAGAAGCTGCATCGACAGGATAAAGGAGACATAGGTGAATATTCTGATTGTGGATGACGAAATTCTGGCTATAGAGGCAATCTGTGCCAGGGCGCCATTTGAGAAATACGGCATCACAGAAATCCTGACTGCCAACAGCATGCAGCAGGCGCAAAAGCTTTTGCAGGAAAACAAAGTGGATATTGTGCTCTGTGACATAGAGATGCCAAGGGGCAGCGGCCTAGAATTGATGGAATGGATGAATGTACATAGCCCGGAAACAGTTAAAATAATATTAAGCTGTCATAATGAATTTGAGTTTGCCCAGCAGGCGGTAGAACTGGCATGTCAACAGTATATTTTGAAGCCTGCAACCCCGGAAATCATAGATAGGGCACTGGAAAAGGCTGTAGGGCAGGCCGTCAGGCAGGATTCAGAAAGAAAGCTGAGACAGCTTGGGGAGGCTTATGCGCAAAAGCTGACAGACATAGGGGAGGATGACAGGGATATTGCGGAAGAGGTACGAAATTATATTATGGATCATGCTCAGGAAGAATTAGTAGTGGAGCAATTGGCAAGAATGGTTCATGTATCTCAGAATCATTTGGCAAGATGTTTTAAAAAGAAATACGGGAAAACGGTACTGGAGTTTATTTCGGATTACAGGCTGGGACTGGCGGGAAAATTGCTTAAGGATACAAATCTGACTGTGACAATGATATCGGCTAAAGTAGGCTATCCCAATTATATCCATTTTACAAAGCAGTTTAAGAAATACAGTGGGTATACGCCCAGTCAGTACAGGACTCTTTTTTCCAGGATAGATGAAAACAGAGGTTGAATTAGGACATAAAGAGGTTGATTTTGAATAATACAAAAGCAGCCTCTTTTTTATATAATGGGGTTATAAAAAATAAGGAGGAACTGAACTATGAAAAAGAAGCTTGTGCGGAAGTTCGGGGTGACTGCATTGGCATTCGCTATGTGCTGTACGATGTTTGCAGGGTGTGGGGATGCGCCGTCGAACGATTCGAAGGGAAGCAGTTCAGAGGAAAGTGGATCGCAGGATGGCGATTCTCAGGTTCATTCAGACGAGCAGCCGGGGGATTACGGTGAACAGTCGGAGAACGATGCGGCTGGGAACAGCGGTGTCTGGGAGGGAGAGGTATCTAAGATTATCATGACATATCCCACCGCCGGTGTGGAGCCTGCGGATATGTTGCTGGTTCAGGATGCCATCAATGAAATCACAACAAAGGAAATCGGTGTGGAAGTAGAACTGAAGCCAGTATCTATTTTTGAACTGCCTTCCACTTGTCCGATGTGGATTGGAGGAGGAGAACAGCTTGACTTAATGGCAGTGGCTTTTACCGGATTGCAGCCATATATTCTGCAGAACATGATTGAACCCATAGAGCAGTGGCTTGATTTGGCTCCGGATATTCAAGAACTGTCCCAGAAGTATCCTATATATGACACTACCAGTGACGAGCATGTTTATGGGCTTATGACCCAACCCGGAATACAGGGGTTTGCGGGCGGTTATCTGATTGCGGTGGAGGATCTTGAGGCAGCGGGGCTTTCCTATCAGGACGGGGATATGATAACATTGGATGATTTGGATAATATTTTTGCCAAAATCAAAGAGGCGAAGCCGGATGTGACGCCCTGCGGTGTTTTAGGTTCAGCAGACTATTCCGCAATGACGTTTCAGATGGATCCTTTGGGAGCGACAGTATCTTCCGGTGTGTTGATTGGAACCGATTCCACAGAAGTGGTAAATTATTTCACTTCTCCGGAATATGTGAATTATCTGGAGCATGTGCGCAGTTGGTATGAAAAGGGGTATATTCTAAAGGATGCCGCAACTACAGATATTTCTTTGTCAGAACTCAGTGCAAACGGAAGCCTCAGCGGATATTTCAGTGAAGGGAATGCAGGCTTGCGGGCTTCGCTAGAGATGAACACGGGGAGAGAGTACATTCATCTGCTGTTCAATGAGCCTTATATGCGTGCAATATCTGCTGCAGCGAATACATATTGGACGATACCGGTTACGGCCAAGGAACCGGAGGCGGCCATGCGATTCATGAATTTGATGTATCATGACGGCAGGATAGCCAATCTCTTTGTCTGGGGCATAGAAGGTAAACATTATGTGTTTATAGACGAGGAGGCTGGTGTTATTGGCTATCCAGAAGGGGTAACGGCGCAGACAAGTACCTATTCTTATGGTTTTGGATTGTATGGTATGCAGATAGACAATTATGCTATGGGGCAAAGCACCAGGGCTGAAGATTTGGCATGGTATGAGAAAGCATTGAAGAATAAGATGAAGGGGTGCGGTTTCTGCTATGATGCCACTGCCATGGCCAACCAGATTATTGCGGTGGAAGCAGTGATTGCAGAGTATTCGCCTGCATTAATCACCGGGAGTGCTGATTTGGAAACTACCTATACAGAGTTTATTAATAAACTGGAGGCCAATGGCATAAACGATATCATCGCGGACAAGCAGGCACAGTTCGATGCCTGGCTGGCACAGCAGTAGATGCTGGGAGAAACAAGGCTGTCGCAGGAGGGGCTGTTCCACAGACTGGTATGGCAATTAATCTGTGGCAGCCTTGCCTGATATGAGAATACACGGAGGGAATATGAGCAAGAAAGAGAAGATTCGTTGGAAGAAAGTAATTCCTGTATATCTGATGCTGTTTCCGGCGCTGCTCTATTTTTTCATCAATAACTATATGCCAATGTATGGGATTACGATTGCTTTTCGAAAACTGGATTATAAGCTGGGGATTCTGAAGAGTCCGTTTAATGGACTGGACAATTTCAAGTTTCTGTTTGCATCAGGAAATCTGGGGCCTGCTGTGCGGAACACCCTTTTATATAATCTTGCGTTTATCGTCATCGGGACAGTATTTCCCATTACTGTGGCAATCCTGTTCAATGAGATTCGGAATAAATGGATTAAGAAAGGCTATCAGACGCTTTTGCTGGTTCCTTATCTTATGTCCATGGTCATTGTCAGTTATCTCGTATTTGCGTTCCTGAGTGCGGATACAGGATTTATCAATAAATCCATTATTGAACCCTTGACAGGGGAAACCATATCATTTTATCAGGAGAAGAAGTATTGGCCGTTTATACTTGTTTTTGTGAGTCAATGGAAAGGGATTGGGTTCAGTATGGTACTGTACCTTTCTGCTATTTTGGGTATCAGCATGGAGTTCTATGAGGCGGCCAGAGTAGACGGTGCCACGAAATGGCAACAGATTCGCTATGTGACCTTGCCGTTCCTTAAGCCGATGGTGATTACTATGACCATACTGAGCATCTCTAAAATATGTATGTCTGATTTTGGGTTGTTTTATCAGGTGCCTAAAAACAGCGGTACATTGTACAGTGTGACTCAGACGATTGACACCTATGTCTATAATGCGCTAATGAACCAGAACAATATCGCAATGTCTTCCGCAGCCAGTGTCCTTCAGGCGATTATCGGGTTTATACTGGTTGTGGTATGTAATTGTGTGATTCGGAAGGTCAGCAGAGAAAACGCGATTTTTTAAGGGGGTGAAATTGTGGGAGGAATCAAATCTAAACAGGAACGGATGTTTGAACTTGCGGCGCATATCGTAATGATTCTGCTTGCAGTGTTGGCGGTAGCCCCTTTTTGGTTGATGGTGGCAGGCTCTCTGACAGAAAACAATGCCTTGACCAGATATGGATACCAATTCTGGCCCAAGGAGTTCTCGTTGGATGCTTACGCTTATATTGTGAGGGAGTGGGCGCAGATTGGAAATGCTTATCTTGTGACCATTGTTGTTACGGCGGTCGGGACAGTGATTTCATTGGTGGTGGTTTCCATGGCGGCGTATGCACTGTCTCAGAACAATGTTCCGGGGCTGAAGCTGATATTTGTGCTGATACTTATCACTATGCTGTTTAATGGAGGCGTAGTGTCCAGTTATATTATCTATTCTAACGTTTTTCGGATTAAGAATACCATCTGGGCACTGCTGTTTCCGAATCTTTTGCTGAATGGATTCAATCTGGTACTGGTACGGAATTATATGCAGCACAGTCTGCCAGGGGAACTTCAGGAAGCGGCGGAGATAGATGGAGCCAGTGTATTCAGTATTTATACCCGGATAATATTGCCTTTGTCCAAACCCATCATGGCGACGGTAGGGCTGCTGACAGCCATTGCTTACTGGAATGACTGGACGAATGGGCTGTATTATATTACTGATTCCAGGCTTTACAGCGTGCAGCTGCTTTTAAACCAGATGAATAACAACGTGCAGTATTTGGCGGCTCATTCGGAATTGGGTGCGGCGCAGCAGAGCATTCCGGGGACTTCCATGCGCATGGCGATAGCGGTGGTGGGGATTTTACCAATTTTGGTTTTATATCCCTTCTTTCAGAAATATTTTGAACAGGGAATTACCATGGGTGCGGTGAAAGGATAAGCAGGTAAAAGGATATGAGACCTGATTTTTACTATATGCGAAGGAGGAAATGGGGATGAAGAAATGGAAGAAAGGGGTTGCCGGGATGATAGCTGCCAGCTTGCTGTTTCCAATGGGGATGGTAAAGGCAGAAGAGTTACCGGAAGAGAGTGGCGCAGCAGGTGAATGCCAGCATCAATGGGGATTCGATGATGCGGAAGGGAATTATGATGCCCAGTTTCATTACCTGATTTGTGCAGAGTGCGGAGAAAAGAAAAAGGAAGTACATAACTTTACCGGGGACTTTTTAGGTCTGAGGGTCTGTGAGGTCGGCTGCATGGTGGATTCGGCGCTGATTGAGGTTCCTGGAGAGGAAAACACCGAAGGGTGTACGCACACATGGGGGTTCGATGAGGCGGAAGGAAGTTATGATCTGGAATTTCATTACCTGGTCTGTTCCAGCTGTGGTGAGAAGAAAAAAGAAACCCATACATTGACTGGAACGCAGTTCCTGGGGATGGAAGTGTGTGTGCAGGGATGTCTTTTGAACATGGAGGGAGATGAGGAAAAAGATTCTGTTGAGGAGGCGAGTTTTCCGTTGGAGACATATTTTTCCCAAAGAGGCAGCCATGCTGTGAAGAGTCTGGAGGTGTCTTGTGAGGAGGAAGGATATAATCAGTATAAAATATGGTATCCTGCGGATTTGGAGAGCAGTGACAGAAGCTATCCTGTAATCGTCATGTGCAATGGAACCGGGAGCGGTTATATGGAAGGAATGACAGATGCAGAGGGGTATGTGGCTCATTGTGTACAGATTGCATCATGGGGCTTTATTGCAGTTGCAAATAATGAGTCAGATAGCCATTCAGGGGAATCTGCTGTGAAAGGGGCAAGGCTGCTCTTGGACTGGAATGAAGAAGAAGGAAATATTTTTTACGAAAAGGTAGATACGGCGAGAATCGGAGTCACCGGACATTCTCAGGGCGGAGTGGGATGCCTGAATGCAGCCACAAGACATGGGGGTCAAAGCATATTCAAATCCATTTATTCCGTAAGTGGTACACATCTGGATTTGGCGACCGGACTATGGGGGGAAGACGCTGCATATGACATCAGTTTGATTCAGGTACCCTGCTGTTTTGCTGCAGGAACAGGCGCATTTGAAGATATCGTGATTCCTCTTTCTGGACTTCAGGCTAATTATGATGCGGTGCGGGAAGGCGTGCCAGCCATAATGATGCGCCGGAAAAATTGTGAGCATGGAGAGATGCTGTCTAAGGGGGACGGATACCTGATTGCCTGGTTTTTGTATACGCTCTGTGATGATGTAGATGCAGCAAAGGCATTTTGCGGAGAGAATGCAGAAATTACTATCAATACAAATTGGCAGGATGTAGCAGTAAAAGCCCTGAGAGAGGTGTCTGGACAGAATCCGGGCACACCTGATACAGAGCATAATGTTCCGGCACAACAAAATCCGATGCAGGCAGAATCAACGCAGAATGTAGTGGAGGCTGAGAAGGCGGCAGCTTTTGAACAGCATATGAAAGAGGCTCTGCAACAGGCGGGAAAACTGTCTTTCAAGGGACTGGAGAGCTGTATTGAACCGGCATTTTATTCCGCTTTGTACCCGGATTTACAGGAGGCGTTTCATGGAAATTTGGCACGTTTGAAAGAACATTTTTTGACATATGGTCTCAATGAGGGAAGGATAGCAATTCCATTCCTTGATATTGTGGGTAACAGAGAAGAAAATCCTGATTTACAGACGGCCTTTGGGGATGATTGGAATGCTTACTTAAAGCATTATCTGACATACGGAATAAAAGAAGGAAGGAGCAGCGGTACTTATTTTGATGCTGTAGCATATGTAGAACGGTATCCAGATTTGAAAAAAGCTTTTGGGTATGATGCCATTGCATTGTTCAACCACTATGTTACTTATGGGATGAAAGAAGAACGGGATCCTGCAAAATAAGCATAAAGGATGGGGTGCCTGGCAGGCATACCATGTCGGTTGGGGCATCCGCTTTTATGTGGATGCTCTTTGCAGAAAGAATGCAAATTTAAGATAAATAAGATAAAAATAAGATAGAAGAAATGAGGAATTGTATTATAATAGGTATAGAGAAGGTATTTATTATAATTTATAAATCAAGAGGAGAGAACGATGAGAGTTGAAACAATTTGTCTGAATGAAGAGAGGAATGTTACTTTATCTGCATGGATTTCAGAGGTGGGAGGGGAATTTGCCCCCATTGAAAGGCGCCCGGCCATGCTGGTGCTGCCGGGGGGCGGGTATGCCATGTGCTCTGACCGGGAGGCTGACCCGGTGGCAGCAGCTTATCTGCGGGCAGGGTATCAGACATTTATATTGAGATATTCCACAGGGGAGCACAGAGCATGGCCCAATCCTATGAATGATTATGAGCAGGCCATGGAAATGATCCGGGGAAATGCGGACAAGTGGCATATAGATGTGGACCGTGTGGCGGTGGTGGGATTTTCGGCGGGAGGACATCTGGCTGCATGTGCTGCAACCGTGGCAAAGAACCGTCCTAATGCTGCTATACTGGGATATGCTGCACTGAAGAAGGAGATTTGCGATATGTGTCAGCCTGGCATGCCTTATCCGGTAGATTGTGTAGATGGGAAGACACCTGCATGCTTTTTGTTTGCCACCAGGAATGATATGATAGTGGATATCTGCAATACGCTGGATTTTGAGAAAGCGCTTGCGGAGAAAGGGATCAGCTTTGAATCTCATATATATTCCTTTGGAGCCCATGGATTTTCCACTGGGGATAAGTGGCTGAATCCTACGATAATCAGTGGGAGAATCAAGGATTGGGTAGATGACAGTATAGAATGGCTGGAAGAACTGTGGGGTACGTTTGAACCTAAAGGGTTTACAGCACCGGTGCTGGAGAGAATGGTAAATGCGGATTATGCGGAGACTTTGTCCGCAGGCTGTACCATTGCCCATCTGAAAAAACAGGAGCCAAGGGTACAGGAGCTGCTGGCAGAAGCGTATGGCGTGGTGGATGCCTTTATTGTAACGCAGTTTCATGATTTAGATGTGGCAAGGACGGCAATCGAAGGCTATAAGTTGTCAGATGCGCTATTGACCTTGCAGGTGACCGTAGATAAGGTACTGGAAATTGATGCGAAGCTGAAAGAGTTTCCGAATGACGTTTGTGGCAATTGAACAGAAGGGAGCATGATGATATGGTACAGGACAGCATGCAAAACAATGCGATGGGAGGCATGGATATAGCAACTCTCGCAAATATACCGCTGAATCTGGAACTGGCGGAGAAGATTGTAGCCGGAATACAGAAAAATATTTACGGAGAGCAGCCATTTAACAGCTTTGAGCCATTCCGTGCATCAATTCAGGCAAAAAAGGAAAACGGACAATATATTGTGACGGAAGTCTGCTATGGAAAACAGTATCCCAACAGCTACCTGGATATCACTTATCCGAACGAGAACAGGGCAGAAAAGCGTCCTACTGTGTTCTATACCCATGGGGGTGGTTTCTTTGGAGGTAGCAAGTCCATGGGGGATCCTCTGGCGAAAGGGAACCCGGCAAATACCCTGTTGGATGAGATAGTGGCGCAGGGATTCAACCTGGTAAATGTGGATTATGCCCTGATGCCGGAAGGCGCTTTTCCCATACCGTTGATTCAGCTGTCCCAGGCAATTGATTTCTGCGCAGAGCATGCGGAAGAATATGGACTGGATATGGAGAGGGTTATTATATCCGGCGGATCGGCAGGGGCAATCCTGACGGCACAGTATGGAGCGTTGATCGTGAATCCTGCTTATCAGGAAGCACTACAGATTTATCCGAAGTTTAGCGGGAAGTCGGTGAAAGCATTGATTGTGGATGACGCTCCGCTGATACCGGATAATTTTAACTGGGCGTTGAAAGTGATGCTAGGAAATTATTGCCGGACGATTGATACGGCAGATGATATTTTTATGAAATATAATGCGATGGGATGGTTTACGGCTGACATGCCGCCAGCATTCTTTGACGCAGGTACTACGGACGGATTCCCGAAAGACATGATTGCCTGTGGAGAGAAGCTTACAGAGCTTGGTGTGGAGAATGAAGTATTCATCCCGGAGGGCCAGCATCCGCATGGATTCTTAAATACATTTCAGGAAGAAGAGCAGGCAGCTGCGGCAGTGCGTCATATGCTGGCCTTTATGGAGAAATATGCCCGATTGAGTCATGTTGATTGAGGAATATGCCATTGAATGGAATGGGGTGTTACTTCGGGGAGGAAAAGAGAATCCGACTGCGCCCCATCAGGCAGTATGAAAATGTATTGCCATGAAAGCGATGAGTAGTGAGGAAGTATTATGCTAAAAATATATGATTTGAAGACGGAGTATAAGACGAATCCTGACTGTGTTGACAGGGAAAAACCTCGCTTCTCCTGGAAAATGGAATCTGATGGGCAGGATGTGACGCAGAAAAGCTATCAAATTACGGTATATTCCGGGGAAAGAGTCATCTGGGACAGCGGTGTGGTGGAGAGCGGACAGAGCCAGCGGATTCTTTATGGCGGGGAACCTTTGGAGAGTCGGCAGAAAGCAGCATGGAAGGTCATTGCAGTGACTGTGGATGGTGAGGGCAGACGCGAAGAGGCTGAGAGCCGGAGGGCGGAATTCCAGATGGGGCTTTTGCACCGGGAGGACTGGCTGGCAAGGTGGATTGAACCGGGGGCAGCGGCAAAACCGGATACGGAACTGAAAGGAGCAGCGGATGAAAGGGCAGAAAAACAAAACGAAGAGATATTTTCGGACTGGGACAGGCCTGCGCCTTATCTGCGCCAGGAGTTCTGTGTCCGTCCCGGACTGAAGGAAGCCCGGATATACCAGACTGCCCATGGCCTGTATGAAACATGGATGAACGGACAGCTTTGCACGGAAGATAAGTTCAAGCCCGGGCTGACCAGCTACTATTATCGGATTCAATATCAGTCCAGCGATATTACGCATCTTTTAAATGAGGGCGCCAACTGTTGGAGTGTGATGCTGGGGGATGGATGGTGGCGGGGAACTACAGGGGAAGCGTCAGAAATAACTTTGGGTTCCAGCTTCATTATCTGGGACAGCTGGAACTGTATTATGAGGACGGAACCAAAGAAATCATTGGGACAGATGAAGGATTTCAGTCTGCCGCAGGGGGACTGCTTGCTTCGGACATGATGATGGGAGATATTTTTGATGCCAGACTGGAGCCGGAGGGCTGGAAGGAGCCGGGATTTGATGATAATAACTGGGGACATGTGCATGTAATCGGCGGTTCCCATGCTGGCGGGTATAAGGAGAATTTTTCTGAGGATGGCAAGGCCATGCAGGGATGCCATAGCCGGGAAGATGCAGTCTGTGGGAAAAACATAGATGCGGGAAATCGCAGATGTCTTTCTCCGGGTGTGGATTCCGATGTGCCTGGTCATGTGGATGCAGAGCTTATCGCCAGCCGCAGCGTGCCAGTAAGAGAGAAAGAGGTTTTTAAGGCAAAGACTTTTCGGGATGCGGCGGGAAAGCTGGTATTGGATTTTGGGCAGAACATAGCGGGTTATGTGAAGATGCGGCTACGTGACACACAGGGCGGACAGAAGATTCATCTGGTGCATGGAGAGGACATTAATGCTGAGGGCTGTTTTTCCGTAGAACATATCAACAAGCCGGTGATGCAGGTTCCACGGTTTCAGGAGATAACCTATATCTGCAAAGGTGGTGACATAGAAGAGTATGTACCGCTGTTTGCCGTATTTGGATTCCGGTATCTTTTGGTGGAGGGATATGATGGAGAGATCCAGCCGGAAGATTTTGTGGCGGTAGCAGTACATTCCGATATGGAGGAGACAGGAGAATTTACTTGTTCCCATTCTCTTATCAATAAGTTAGTGCAGAATTCCCGATGGAGCCAGAAGGGCAATTTTCTTGATGTGGCAGTGGATTGTCCTACAAGGGAACGGAATGCATGGACCGGGGACAACCAGATTTATGTCCGTACTGCAAGCATATTTATGAATGTATACCCTTTTTATGAAAAATGGCTACAGGATCAGGCCATTGAGCAGTATGCAAGCGGTAAGGTAGGCATTACTTTCCCGTCTACCAGCAGTGTCCACAATCCAGAGGTTATGGCTGAGGCATTGAAGACCAATCCGGCTTTTGCACTGGCAGGTCCTGCCGGAAATGGCAATATTGGAGAAGACTGTGCGGGCTGGGGAGATTCGGCAGCATGGCTCCCTTATATGATTTACCTATGCTATGGGGATAGACAGATTCTGGAGAATCAGTATGAAACTGCCAGAAAATGGGTGGACTATATGCTGTGTTGCGCAAAGGACCACAATCCTCTCTACGAAGACCAGCCACAGTACCACACATATACGGATGGTGAGCTGGATGCGGATTATATTTATGATACGCGAATGCACTATGGCGAATGGCAGGAACCCATTGCCGTACCTGTTCCTGAAGGGGTGAATCTGGCGGAAGCTTTTGCACGGATGGTAAAAGAAGGGAAACCAAAGGTGGCTACGGCCTATATGTGCCGGTCTGCGGAGAATGTGGCCATGATGGCGAGGGTTCTTGGACGAGATGAGGATGGGGAGAAATATGAAAGAATCGCCCAACGCATCCGCCAAGTGTATGATAACTATTTCATTGGCAGTGACGGAAGCATTGAACCAGGGCATCAGGCGGCCTATGTCAGGGCACTGGCTTTCCGGTTATGCTCAGAGGAGAAGCGTCCTTTGGTGGAAGAACAGCTGGTGCGGGAGATTGAACAGAATGGTTACAAGCTAAATACCGGATTTTTATCCACGCCTTTCTTGCTTCCAGTGTTGGTGGAGATTGGGAGAACGGATCTTGCCTATCGCATTTTGGAACAGACGGAGAATCCCAGTTGGCTCCATCCCATTATGTTAGGAGCAACGACCATCCCTGAGAGTTGGAGTGGATTCGATAACCATGACGGATCTTTGAATCATTATAGCTATGGAGCTGTCTGTGAATTTCTGTTTGGTTATGTAGGTGGAATCCACCCTGTCTGGGAGAAGCCAGGGTATGAAGAATTCATCATTTGTCCTGTTCCCGGCGGGAGTCTTGTTCATGCCAGGGCGGAGTATGAAAGCCAGTACGGCAAGATTGTATCATCCTGGAAGAAGGAGAAAGATGATATTATCTTTGAGGTGATGATCCCTGTGAATACAAGGGCAAAAATATGTCTGCCGGATGGAAGCGAGAGATGGAAAGGAAGCGGGAAATATCGTTATGTGATGTCCCTCGACATAAACGGAGGTCAATGATATGAAAAGGATTCGTTTCAACCGTGAACGGAGCTTCTGTAAAGAAGATATGCCGCGGGATGTAAAAATCTTGAATCTTCCCCACGATGCCTTGATATGGGAAAGGCGGGGGTAAAACTCAGGTAACCAGGTCTGCAGGAGGATATTTATGTGGGATTCTATGCATAATTAAATGCATATCTGTATTAGGGGATGGAAAATATCATTGAAGTCAAAGTAAGGAATGGCACCTTGGAACAACGCTGTCAAAATCAGTGCAGTCAAAAGAGGGGGATGATCTGAGTTGTCTGACAATTGAACTGGTGGATCAAAATGATGTTATTCATACAGATGGGGAGCATAAGGTCGCAATTCATATAGAAGGCGGCATTGCGCGATTTGGCAGTGGCACCACAGAAAGTACGCAAGAATCTCTAATGGAGTGCACTATGCATAGCCGCTGGTAGGCAAGCTGCGTTTTCATGCATAGAACAGGAAATCCCGGGTGGGAGAGATATAGTGAGGAACATCCGGTAGTGAAGGAATTTGACATAAAGCGATAAACAGCAAAAATGTGGGACAGAAGTAATTGGGCTCCAAAGTTTCCTTTCCGGCAGGACTGGCGTACAGCGGTTCTTCCGGAAAGGATTTTTTTGCGGAAAAATATCGCATGATAAATGAGAATTCGACATATGGCTTAAAAACCATGTCAGATATAAAAGAAATCAGATAGAGAAAAATGACGAATACGGGGGGATTTTCTGAACTGTCCAAATCTTGTAAAAAGGGCACAACCAGTCCCTTTTAAAAAGATTTCGGGACTTCTATAATAAACACACCATCTTGGAGGTACGGTACATGATAAATATGCAAGGTACAAATATAGGTGAGGCAATCAGGCTACTGCGTGAGTCAAAGGGAATGACCAGAGCTGAGCTTTCAGAAGCCGCCGGAGTCAGTGAATCCCATCTGAAGAAAATTGAAGCGGGGGGAAGGCAGCCAGGAATTCATACATATCAGAAGATTGTTTCAGCACTGGGGATGGAGATTGTCATAAGGAATGAGGAAGATACCGTTAAAGGAAGCTGTATCGCAAAGGCACAGGAGATTCTGATGAACAGCACGGAAACGCAGGCAATATTTATGACTTGTGTTATGGAGGCTATGGCAAAGTATATAGGCACAGTAATACACTGATTTGGAATCAATACAGACCGCTTTCGGTCTGCCAAAGGATATCTGTTGCAAAAACGGCATCAGATGTCTTTTGGCAGGCTGGTAATTAGCCGCCGGAGAAGAACCTGCTAAAAATGACATTATTAGCAGGGCATGCACCTTGACAAGTTCATATCAGTATGGTGATACCCTGAAATGCTTTGATAGCATGGATGGGTATCTTTGGGGACACAGAGTGTTCGGTGCATCCGGAGGAAGGATTATCTGGATCATCAGGGGAATGAGCTTCGCGATGAAATACTTGCCTGCAATCAGGACGATAGGTGCAGGGAAAGGACAGTCGGCAGGTGAAACAAGGAATCGTAATAGAAGAAGGAAAAGTATGAGCGGCCTTTTTGACGAACTACCGGACGATAATGATACTTCAGCCGTAAAAAGTTACGGAAGCCGGGTGCTTACCCGGGACATGCTGTAGCGGGACAGGGTGCCGCAGGGTGTCATGTGGCCAGTAAGGCCAGTCCCACATACTCCGTCCCACACCGGTGGAGAGTAAATAAAAAATGCTGACATATCGGAAACAGGATAAGCGTTCAGCATCGTGTGGGATTTTTTCTTTTCCAAAGCCGTACACCGCCGTGTACAGCTTTGGAAAAGCGAAAATAAGTGAAAAAGCGGTTGTCATAGGACGGGCTGATAAGTTAATAAAATAAACCGGACGGGTAATTTGTTTATACAGAAAGGGGATGAGAGATTTGAATTTGACGAGGGAAGCACTCGATAAGATGGCGGCAGTGGATGTACGTACAGTAGACATTTCCACATTGACGGATTTAAGGGATATTGAAATAGACACCTCAATGCCCGTGGAAAAGAAGTTGGAAGCATTTGCCAGACAGTCGGCAAATGTCTATTGTAACCGTATCGGAGACTATGTGGTAAAGGTCAGGTTCCAGGAAAATGGAGCCAGCATTGATGATAAGATGTCTGAGTACCTGCGCAGGCTATCAGAAATCTACATTTAAAAAATTCAGAAAGATAAAAATATGCTTGAAAAAGACAGGCGTCTATGCTAACTTGATATTAGGACGAAGCAGTGGAACTCCTGATTTTTGGTGAATGCACTGACGGTTTCTTGGAAGCTTATTTCGAAGTACAGGAAGCGGAAACCAGTAACCAAAAGCAGGGAGTGATACGATGAAAGAAAATTCATATTTCTATACAGCCATGTATCTGCGGTTATCCAGAGATGACGACAATCTCGGAGAAGCGGCAGGTAAAAGTGGTGAATCTAAAGCCGAGAGCAACAGCATAAGCAGTCAAAGGGAGATGATTCGCTCTTTCATAAAGGAACAGGCGGATATGGAACTTTACGACAGCTATGTGGACGATGGCTTTTCCGGCAGCAATTACGACAGGCCAGAATTTAAGAGGATGATGTGTGACATAGAGGCGGGGAAAGTAAACTGCGTTGTTGTGAAAGACTTGTCCCGTTTTGGGCGCGATTACATAGAGACCGGGAGATATCTGGAAAAGGTATTCCCGGTTCTTGGAGTGCGGTTTATTGCCCTTACTGACCATTATGACAGCTTTTCGGCAGATTGGGGAGAACGCACCATTGTACTGCCGGTAAAAAATTTCATAAACGATTCTTATTGCCGTGATATATCAACAAAGGTAAAAAGCCAGCTTGCAGTGAAGCGCAGGAAAGGTGAATGCCTTGCGGCTTTTGCAGTATACGGCTATCGGAAAGCGGAGAAAGATAAGAACAGACTGGTAGTGGACGATTACGCGGCAGGTATTGTCCGCAGAATATATGCATGGAAGATTGAAGGGATGGCAATCTCTGCTATTGCGGGGAAACTGAATGATCTCCATATCCTGTCTCCCAGGGAATACAAGAAATCCCTTGGGCTGAATTACCGGGGAGGCTTTTCCGGGGGAAGCAGTTCCAAGTGGAGCAGCCCGTCCGTCCAGCGGATACTGACCAACGAGGTATATATAGGCCACCTGGTACAGGGGAAGACGGAGCGGGTCAGCTATAAAGTAAAGAAATGCGTGGAAAAGCCGGAAGAGGAATGGATACGGGTGGAAAATACCCATGAGCCTATTATCTCTGCAGATGACTTTGCGATTGTGCAGAACCTGTTGAAAGCGGATGGTCGTGTCAGTCCGGAAAAGAAAGAGTTGAATCCGTTCATGGGCCTTTTGTTCTGCGGGGATTGCAAAGAGCAGATGGTGAGACGGGTCAACCGTTACAAAGGGAAAGAAAGAGTGTATTATATCTGTTCTACCAAGAACCGGGGGGAGGGGTGCAGCCGCCACAGCATAGAGGAAAATGTGCTGAAAGGGCTGACCGGGACCGCTGTCCGGCAGTATGCCAATGATTTTCTGGAGCAGGAGAGGCTGTTCGAGCAGGCACAGGACCGGGAGGCCAATCTGCAGGCGGTCATCAGTTATAATAAGGAAATCGCACGTCTGAAGCAGGAGCAGGATAAATATTATAGCCTGTGTGCCCGTCTATACGAGGATTTGCGGGAAGGGGTCATCACAAAAGAAGAATTTGAAAGGCTTCATAACGGGTTTCAGAAGAAAGCAGAGAGTCTGACAGCCGCAGAGGAAAAACAGGAGCAGCTTGTCCGGGAGATGTTCAGGACCGGTGTGCTCAGTGCAGGGCGGCTTGCAGCATTTAAGGAATCCCTGAAGCTGACGGAGATAGACCGTCATACCCTGGCAAGCCTTGTGAAAAGGATTTGGGTATATGAGGGAAAGCGGGTGGAAATCGAGTTCTATTTTACTGATCGGTATCAGGCGATGAAAGACTATAATAATGGTATTGCTCCAGGTGTTGCGGCAGCGTCCCGGCGAACAGAGAGTCAGGAAAAGATTGCCCTTGCAGAAACAGGGATGGGGGTGTGATATGGGCAGGATATCAAAACGTGTCCATGTTCCCGGTGGCGCAGGGCAGGGAAAGATACAGGGAGCGAAATATTATAAGGCAGGACTCTATGCAAGGTTGTCCTCGGATCAGGATTTAAAAAAGAATGAATCCGTGGAGACGCAGATTCATATTGCAGAGAAATATGTAGAGGACTGGAATCGGCATCATAGGGACAGGATTGAGATTGTTGGCCGCTATGTGGATCTTGGGAAAACAGGGACAAATTTTGAACGAGACGCATTCAAAAGGCTCATGCAGGATATACGCATGGGCGACATTAACTGTGTGGTTGTGAAAGATTTATCCCGGTTTGGCAGAAATTATCTGGAAGCCGGAAATTATATTGAGAAAATATTCCCGTTTTTGGGAGTCCGTTTCATAGCGGTTACGGATGGGTATGATACAGGGGAAGAGGGCAATAGCACAAAGCAGATGGTATCGGAAATCAAGAACCTGGTAAACGATATGTATGCCAAAGATTCTTCTGTCAAGAGCAAGCTGTCCCTGGAACAGCGTAGGGCGGCTGGCTCCTATGTGGGGGGTCCGCCGCCTTATGGGTATGAGGCATATAGGGAGGGACGGGTCAGGAAACTGAAACCGGACAGGAATACTGTAGAGGTTGTCCAGGATATTTACAGGAAATTTGTGGAAACGGAAAGCTACCAGGCTGTGGCAAATAGCTTGAATCAACGAAGAATCAACCCACCTGCCATTTATAAGAAAACCAAAGAGGTCTGTTGCCCGGCCGAAATGGTATATAAAGGCTGGGATAAGAGTGCAGTAGAAGGTATCCTGAAAAGCGAGACTTATCTCGGCAGGCTGGTACAGGGCAGAACTTCCCTTACAGCGCGGAAAGCGGAGAACCGTATCCAAAAACCGGAAGAAGAATGGGTCAGGAAAGAAAATACCCATGAAGCCCTGGTTAGTCCGGAACTTTATGAGCAGGCACAGGAGATACACCATAGGATACAGGAACGGACATGCAGCCATAATCACCGTACAGAAGGGTGCCCCATAGGAGAGAATATGTTTCAAAGTATCCTGTATTGTGGCGTATGCGGCAGGAAAATGACCCGGCATAGCGAAGTAAGAATCTATGCGGATGGGAGACGGGAGAGGAAAGACGGCTATTTCTGTCTGGACAGCACAGGAACCAAGCGGGAAACATGCCCGGATGCCAACCATATATACGAAACGGAATTGTCGGGTATCCTCCTTATACTCCTCCGGACGGAATTCGTCACACAGCTGAAAAAGCCTAAAAGCTTTACCGGACAAATGGAGGATATGCTTCAGCAGAAGAGGAAAGAGCTTGATCGAAGGTTAAAGAAGACAGAAGGGCAGATTTCAGCGCTGTCGGAAGAGGAGGGAGGAAAATATATGGCATACAGCATAGGAAAGGTGTCCCAAGAAGAGTATGCCTGTTACCGGTTCCGGAAAGAGGAACGTCTGCAGGAACTGGAAAAGCTGAGAGACCAGTGCCGGAAAGAAGCAGAAAAGCTGGAGGGAGAAGGCAAAGCATACTTGAAGGCTGTCCGTTCCTTAATAAAATGTAAAAGCCAGAAAGAATTGACCAAGGAGCTGGTGGAAGAACTGGTTGAGAGGATTTATGTCTACCCGGGGAGACGGGTGGAGGTTGTGTTTCATTATAGAGATATCATGAGAGGGGAGGCGTGAAGTGGGGGGGAAACGAAAGACAGCCATATATCTGAGGATTTCTACAGAAGATGCACAGCCTGAATCAACATGCACAGGAGAGGGGGAAAGCCTGAGCATCAGCCACCAGAGGTCGTACCTTCTGGAATACATCAGGAAAGATAAAAGGCTGGCGGGCAGTGAAGTCATGGAATTTTGTGACGATGGGTTCACCGGGACTAACATGGAGCGTCCGGGAATGCAGAAAATGCTGGAAGCGGTCAGGCAGAACCGGATTGGATGTATCCTTGTAAAAGATATTTCCCGTTTTTCAAGGAATTATATTGAGGCAGGAAGCTATTTGAATCAGGTGTTTCCTTTTATGGGGGTTGATTTTATTTCCATAAATGACGGTTATGACAGCAGGGAGCAAAACGGCATGCCGCTTGCTTTCGATACAGCATTCCAAACCCTGGTCTACGATCTGTACAGCAAGGATATCTCTGTGAAAATAAAGTCATCCATTGACAGTAAATATGCCGCCGGGGAGTATGTGTCCAGGCTGCTTCCTTTAGGTTATGAGAAAGATAAGAATGTAAAAAATGCGGTAATCGTCAATGAAAGGGAGGCAGAGATTGTCCGATATGTCTTTTCCATGGCAGCGGATGGGATGACTACTCAGCAGATTGCAAAAAGGCTTTTTGAGGAACGGGTGCCTACGGCAACACAGCTACGCAATCCTGGCCGAGTCAACTTGAAAGAGAATCATACATGGAGCCGGGCCGCAGTCCGAAATATACTGGATAACCGTTTTTACTTAGGGGAAATGGCCTATGGAAAGACTGTCCGCAAATCCGTAGGGAGCAAAAGCGGAAATGCGGTTCCCAAAAGTGACTGGAAAGTAATCAAGAATCATCATGAACCGCTGGTGACACCGGAAATATTTGCCTGTGTTGCACAGAAGAGACCGGGAAATTCTACGAGGCGGAAAAGAGAGAAGCATCCGCTGACGGGGAAGATTTATTGCGGCGGATGCGGATACTCCTTAAACTATAAGCCTTTAAACAGAAAAACTCCACGTTATTTTTGGTGCTGGAAACATTCCGTTCTGCAGATACCGGATTGTTGCACCTATTTCAATGCAGCTATCCTGGAGGAAACAGTGCTTACCCTTTTGAATCAGGAATTGATGCGCAGGGGAGACCAGATCAGGAACCGTGGAATGTTGGGGCAGTTCCAGAAGGAAGTTCTGGAGGAGCTTGGGAGAAAGAAAATAGAGTATGGGAAACGGCATCATGAGATACAGAAAGAAAGGGATGCTCTCTATGAAGGTTACGCTGAAGGCCAGATGGATGCAAAAGAATACCGGGAGAGGATTGACAGACTGACCAGGCAGATGGAAGAACTGTCCGGAAAGATTCAGGAAACGGAGGCCGAATACAGCCGAATGAAGGAAGAAATGGACAGGGATAAGCGGGATATGAAACAGATTATCCGCTGTTCCCACATGGAAACATTGACACAGGAGGTGGTAGATGTCTTTATCAGGAAGGTAACACTCTATAAGGATAAGCGGGTGGAAATAGAATGGGATTTTACGGAGTGAAAGGGATGGCACTAATTTCATATTCATTTTTCACTGATTTGGCATTTATTTAACATGAACCCCATGGAAACATGGGGGTTTCGAAGAATTTCGACAAAAAAAGTGGATAAATATTCATAACATCAACTTGACATTAGAGGGAGTGGAAACATTGGTTTATAATCGGTATGGGGAGGCCGGCAGGTTGGCGTATAATATTAATACCAGGTTGGAAGCGATAGGTTTTGTGAACCAGGGGATTCAGGAACAGACTAATCTGGTGGTGTTGAATCAGACACAGATGCCGGCAGTGCTGGTAGAGGTAGGGTTCATTAATACGGATGCAGATAATCGGTTGTTTGATGAGCGTTTTGACGATATTGCGCAGGCGATTGCAGACGGGATTCTTGTGACAGTATGGGGCACATGAAGGATAAGGGATTTGACAGCAAGGAGTCCATGAAGGGTAAGGGACTTGACAGCAAGGGTTCCATGAAGGGTAAGGGATTTGACAGCATGGAGCCCGTAAACGGTAAAGGATTTACAGGATATATTCAAAATATAGCACAGGAATTATTCAGGAAAAAGGGTACTTATCATCTGGACAATGACAGAAAAAGCCATTGTCAGGTTACATATAGAAGTTGGATATTAGCCGGTGCCGTCATATTGCTTTTGGGGAGTATTGCTGTCCGGCAAAAGGAAGCAGTCTTGGATAATAGGCAGGAAAGCAGCAGAATACAGGAAAGAGGCGGAATGCAGGAAAGCAGCGGAATGCAGGAAAGCAGCGGCGTTCTTGGGTATATGCAGGAAAGCAGCAGTAGTCAGAGGGATACGCTTTCCGGCTCCCTGCGGCTGGCAGGAAGCAGTTCCATGGAAGAAATGGCCAGTGCGTTGGCAGAAGGATTTATGGAACAATATCCTGATGTCAATGTAACAATTGAATATGTGGGATCAGCAGCGGGTATTGAAGCTGTGCTCAATGGCAGTGCAGATATTGGGAATTCCTCAAGGAATTTAAAAGAAGAGGAGCTGGCAAGAGGGGCTGTGGAAAATATTGTGGCCATGGATGGAATTGCGGTCTGTGTGGATCGGTCCAATCAAGTTACGGGACTTACCAGGGAGCAGCTTGCAGGCATTTATACGGGAGTGTTTACCAATTGGTCAGAGTTAGGAGGAGACGATGTGCCGATTGTAGTAGTAGGACATGAGGCCGGTTCCGGTACAAGAGATGCTTTTGAAGAAATATTGGGTATAAAGGATAAATGTGTCTATGCCAATGAACTTAACAGTATGGGAGCGGTGAAAGCCAGAGCCGCATTGATTCCGGGAGCCATTGGGTATCTATCTTTTGAAGTGTTGGACGATTCTGTGAAGGCGTTGTCGTTAGATGGTATAAACCCCATTGTTGGGAATGTAGAGAACAAGAGTTATCTTTTATGCAGACCCTTTGTGATGGTCACAAAAGGAGAAATCTCCGAACAAAGTGAGCTGATACAGGCATGGTTTGCTTATGTGCATCAGAAACAAATAAGTGAATAGCAATGCAGCATACAGAATGAAAAAAAGTAATGAGCCAGCACATATCAGAACGAATGTGTAGTCGCACCCCGGGAAAGACAGGAAAATAGTAATTGTATGGCATATTTCATAAAAGGAATGGTTACACAACGAGTAGAAATGATAAAGGAAGTGATTTTATATCAGAATATATTATTGGTAAAGATAAGATTGCAGCAAGAAACCAGGATGTTCAAAGAAAAGAGCGGGATTCTTCTGCCAGGACGAATTCCGTTATAAGCAGCAGTCGGAAAAGGGTAACAGGAGAATCTGTTATGGAGGCATTTTTTGCGGCTTGCGCTGCCGTTGCTGTTTTTGCGGTTGTTTCTATGACGCTTTATATGCTTCTCAACGGTTTGCCTGGGATTGGCAAGGTAGGATGGAAAGAGATTCTATTTCAGAAAGTATGGAAACCAACAGCAGCAGAACCTTCTTATGGAATATTCAATATTATACTTACTTCCCTTGTGGGAACCTTGTTTGCCGTTATTATCGGTGTACCTGCAGGAATTCTTACCGCTGTATTTTTAGCGGAAATATCCGGTAAAAGGACAGCAAAGCTGGTGAAGCCGGCAGTTGAATTGTTGTCAGGGATTCCTTCTGTCATCTATGGACTGTTGGGATTGTATCTGCTGAATCCTTTAATGTATCGACTGGAGAGAAAACTATTTGAAGGTTCCGAAAATCATCAATTCACAGGGGGCGCAAATTTGCTTTCGGCAGTTCTGGTATTGGCGATTATGATATTGCCGACAGTAATCAATGTCAGTGAGACAGCGTTGCGTGCGGTGTCTCCGGGAATCAGGGAGGCATCTCTGGGCTTAGGAGCATCTCGTATGCAGACGGTTTTCCGGGCGGTTCTGCCCGCAGCAAGAAGCGGGATATTTACGGCGATTGTGTTGGGGGTGGGGAAGGCTTTGGGAGAAGCGATGGCCATTATGATGGTGTCAGGCAATAGTGTCAATGCGCCGTATCCATTTCATTCCGTCCGTTTTCTTACCACAGCATTGGTGAGTGAAATGGCATATGCCCAGGGAACTCATCGTCAGATACTATTTACCATTGGCCTTGTGCTGTTTGCATTTATTATGTTGGTGAATCTTGTGTTGAATTGGATATTAAGAAAAACGGATGAGAACTCATAGGAAATAGGAAGAATCACAACAGGAAAATCATTTTGGAATGATATCATGTACGGGAGGTGAGGAAGGATGGAAGATGATGCCCTATTTCGGACGCACATAAGACCTGTGGAGCTTTTTCTTTTGGCAATTGTATATGGGGCGGCTTCCCTGTCTGTATTTTTATTGCTGGGGATTGTAGGATATGTGCTTTTGAAAGGTCTTCCAGTGCTTCGGCCGGAATTTTTTACGAATGTGACCAGTCCGCTGCATGGGACGGTGGGAATTGCAGGAAATTTGGTGAATACGTTATATTTGGTATTGATTGCGCTGCTGATAGGGATTCCTGTGGGGGTGGGGGCAGCGGTTTATCTGAATGAATACGCCAGGCCGGGGCGGTTAGTCAAGATAGTGGAATTTGCCATAGAGACCTTGGCAGGAATTCCCTCCATTCTGTTTGGCATGTTTGGTATGGTGTTTTTCGGCGGAGTTCTGGGGCTTCACTATTCCCTGCTCAATGGAGCACTGACTTTGACATTGATGATTCTGTCGTTAATTGTGCAAAATACCAGAGAAGCATTGCGGGCAGTTCCCAAGAGTTATCGGGATGGTGCGCTTGGAATGGGAGCTGCGAAATGGCATATGATACACACAGTTTTGCTTCCTTCGGCGGCACCGGGTATTTTGACAGGGATTATTTTGGCAGTGGGGCGTATTGTGGGCGAGTCGGCGGCACTTCTGTTTACGGCGGGCAGCGCCAGAGGACTGCCCAAGTTGGGGCAGGGATGGGGAGAAGATATCAGCAGACTGTTTGGGAAGGTATTTGAGTCCGGCGGAACACTTGCTATTGAACTATATTTACAGATGCAGAACGGGGAATATGAACTTGCCTTTGGCATTGGTGTTGTTTTGATAGTTTTTGTATTACTAATGAATTGGCTGGCAAGGCTGCTCAGTGCCAAAATGGCATGAGTTTACCGGAATGGTATGCGCGGATGGTATTTTGCAGAGTGGTATCCATCCGGACAGCGTTCGGACGAATGTTCGTATGAAGAATCATGATGTTGGGAGGATGGAGGCGGAACTGGAATTAAGGATAGAAGAAAATGAAACAGAATAAAATATCAGTAAAGAATCTGAATCTGCATTATGGGCAAAAGCATGCTCTGAAAAACATAGATATGGAAATCAAAGAGAAATTCATAACTGCACTGATCGGTCCCAGCGGGTGCGGCAAATCAACTTTCCTGAAGTGTCTCAACAGGATGAATGATTTGGTAGAGCATATACGGATAGAAGGCAGGGTATTGCTGGATGGAGAGGATATTTATGACAAAAGAGTGGATACCACATTGCTTAGGAAAAAAGTGGGAATGGTGTTTCAGCAGCCGAATCCCTTCCCAATGAGTATTTATGATAATGTTGCTTATGGTCCCAGGCTGCATGGTGTCAAAAATAAAACGGAGTTAAGCCATAGGGTGGAGCAAGCATTGCGGGATGCGGCTATCTATGATGAGGTGAAGGAAAATCTGAAGAAATCGGCTTTGAGTCTTTCGGGCGGACAGCAGCAGAGGCTCTGTATTGCAAGGGCGCTTGCGGTGGAGCCGGAGGTATTGCTGATGGATGAGCCTACTTCTGCGCTGGACCCGATTTCTACTCTGAAAATTGAAACGCTGATGAAGGTCTTAAAGAAAAGATATACTGTGGTCATTGTGACGCACAATATGCAGCAGGCCGCCAGGGTAGCAGATGACACGGCCTTTTTCCTTGCGGGAGAGGTAGTGGAATTCGGTTCTGCGGATCAGATTTTCTGTCGGCCAGGAGATAAGAGAACTGAACAGTATATTACAGGACGTTTCGGGTGATAATCTACTGATAATTACATAAAATGCACTTCCTGATATATAAGGGGCTGCTATAAAGATAATAAAAACATGCCGCTGAATATTACATAAATTGTGCGAAAGTGGTTATACATTTTATATAGGATTTTTGTGAAGGGTGAAGATACATTTTGCACAGGATTTGCGTGAAAGGTAAAGATATATTTTGCACGAATCACATAAGAGAGGGCATGTATGGATTTCTTTGATTTTCTTACAATGATAGGCGGATTAGCGCTTTTTCTATATGGGATGCATTTGTTGGGAGAAGGATTGGCCAAAATAGCCGGAGGAAAATTTGAGCAAATTTTGGAAAGGCTGACGGACAATCCGTTGAAAGCGGTAGTTATGGGGGCAGGAGTTACGGCAGTGATTCAATCTTCCTCGGCAGCTACGGTCATGGTAGTAGGGTTTGTCAATTCCGGCATTATGAAATTGCAGCAGGCAGTGGGCATTATTATGGGTGCAAATGTGGGTACCACCATTACATCATGGATTCTGGGGGCACAGGGCATTGACAGCAATTCTTTTTTGGTGCGTTTGTGCAAACCTTCCTCCTTTTCACCTGTTCTGGCAATCGTTGGGGTGGTGTTGATGAGTGTTTCCAAAGGCAACACTGCTTTTCAGAGGGACAGGCTTAAAAGCATTGGTGTGGTCATGGTGGGATTTGCCATTCTGATGTTTGGGATGGATACCATGAGCGGTGCGGTGAAACCTTTGGCAAATGTACCGGAATTTACCGGGATATTAACCAGATTTACCAATCCGTTCCTGGGAGTGTTGGCTGGAACAGTGCTGACAGCGGTACTGCAATCCTCTTCAGCTTCGGTAGGTATTTTGCAGGCGCTCTGTGCCACAGGCGCAGTGGGATATGGGGCGGCCATTCCTATTATTATGGGGCAGAATATTGGTACTTGTGTCACGGCCATGCTTTCTGGTATGGGTGCAGGCAAAAATGCGAAAAGAGCGGCGCTGGTGCATCTTTATTTTAATCTGATAGGAACAATTTTGTTTATGAGTCTGTTTTATATAGTAAATGCAGTGACGCCATTTGTATTTTTAGACACGGCAGCTACACCTTTTGGCATTGCAGCGGTTCATAGTATCTTTAACATCCTGTCCACCATTTGTCTGCTGCCTTTTTCAGGAGGGCTGGTGAGGCTGGCATGTCTGTCTGTTCGGGAAGAAGCGCCTCCGGAGGAAGAAGAGAGTGTATCGCATCTGCTGGATGTCCGGTTCCTGGAGATGCCATCCTATGCTGTGGAACGGAGCAGAACTGTGGCTGGTATCATGGCAGAGCTGGCCGAAGAATCCATGAATCAGGCTATGGGGTTGCTGCAGTCGTATACGCAAGAAGCGGCAGATGAAGTAGTGGCATTGGAATGCAGGGTAGATGCCTTGGAGGATGCCTTGGGGAGCTATTTGGTGAAACTCAGTACCAGAGATATGCCGGAGAGGGATAGTCACATACTTTCTACCATTCTTCATTGCATCAGTGATTTTGAACGAATTTCCGATTATGCCAGAAATATCAAGGAAGCGGCGGAGGAAATGGCGGAGAAAGGACTGCAATTTTCGGAGAAGGCGAGAGAAGAATTAACCGTATTTTCCGGGGCAATCTGTGATATTCTGAATCTGTCCATGGGAAGCTTCAGAGAAGGAAATCTGCAGTTGGCGAGGCAGGTGGAGCCTTTGGAGGAAGTCATAGAAGGACTGAATCTGGATATCCGGCGCCGTCATGTGAAACGTCTCAGGAAAGGGAAGTGTACTATAGAATTGGGATTTCTGTTGTATGATATTGTAACGAATCTGGAACGGGTGGCCGATCATTGCTCCAATATCGCTGTCTGTATATTACAGGTCAGCGATGAGGAATTTGATACACATGCTTATCTGGACAGGCTGAAACAAGAGGAGGATATAGAATTCCGCGGTAAGGTGTTGGCTTATGGAGAGCGGTATAAACTGCCATAAATTGGGGCTGCCGCATCAATGATTGGGTAATCAACGATATGGCAGCCCTTCACATAATTAAGAATGTAAGGAAATCACCTTGTAGGTCTTAACAATTTTCTTTATCCAAATCTGCAGAAGACGTATGACATATTCCTGTTACACATTTTCGCCGGTTCCTTTTGCGGAAGTATCTGCAGAAGCGTTACCGTTGTCGGTATTATCTTCCGCAGCAGCATCTCCGGGAGATTCCCTGGGAAGTGTCATTAACACCTTAACAATTCGGTTCTGCTTGATTCCCTGTACTTTCAAACGGACGCCGTTTTCTAAAGTGACTTCTTCATTATCTTCCGGCAGGCGGTCAAGGCTTTCAATGATAATGCCTCCGATGGAATCGTAGTCTTTGCTGTCAAGATCTGTTTCCAGCTCATCATTAATATCATCCAACTTCATGCTGCCTTCTACAAGATAGGTGTATTCATCAATTTCCTTGATGAGTTCTTCTTCATCCGCATCATATTCATCTCGAATTTCTCCGACGATTTCTTCCAGCAAATCTTCCAAAGTAATCATGCCAACCGTGGCGCCATACTCATTGAGCACGAAAGTGGCGCTGGTGGTTTTTTCACGCAGTTCATAGAGCAAGTCGGCTACTTTCTTGAATTCGTATGTATAATGGGCATCCCGAAGGATGGATTTGATATGGAAATCATCACCGTTTCCTGTAAGAATGAAATCCTTGATGTTGATCAGGCCGATGATATTATCCATATCATCTTCGTACACAGGGAGACGGGTATACATGGACTCCCGGAATACGGCAAGCACTTCCTCGTAAGTGGCATTAATGTCCACAGTTACCATATTAATCCTGGGAATCATGATGTCTTTCGCCAAAGCATCCGAGAAATCAAACACATTATAAATCATTTCTTTTTCTTCGGTTTCGATGACACCATCCTCATGACTTACATCTACATAAGTACGCAGTTCCGCTTCTGTCATGGTGGTAATCTTCTTGCTGGGATCAATGCGCAGCAGGCGTAAAATGCCGTTTGACATTTTATCTACCACGAAGATTACAGGGGTCAAAAGATGCATCAATCCATAAATAATGCCGCTGTAAGCCAATGCAATTTTCTCAGAGGAAAGCATTGCCCATGTTTTGGGAACGATTTCACCGCAGAGCAGCACGACAATGGTCAGGATACCGGTAGCGATACCAACAGGCAAACTGATGCGCATGGCCAGTGTGGTAGCAAGAGATGAAGCCGACAGATTTACAACATTGTTGCCGATCAGGATGGCACTCAACATTTTGCTGTAATTCTCCAATATTTTATTCACCTTTGCTGCACGCCGATTGCCTTCTTCTTCCAGTGCGCGCATTCGCACACGATTGACAGTACTGAACGCTGTCTCTGCCGAAGAAAAAAAGCTGGATAGAATCACTAGAATAACAAGAAATACAAATTGTATGACACCTGGGACGTCCAAAAAAAATTCACTCCTTTATTGATTATTTGGTATTGATATCGTACACAAAAAGCTGTTGAACGGCAAATATGCAGAATCAAATGACTGACAGGGATGCAATACCGTTTTTATAGTACAATTTGTGTAGATATCATTTAATATACTATATTTAAATGATAATTGTCAAGTTCCGGGACTTGTATGCATATGATTTAATAAAAAGTTAATAGTGTTGGGAGGATGAGATCGGATGCTGCATACGGAACAGGAGGAACGGATTTCGGATATGGAAGGAATTCCGGTATGGTTTTTACTGAAAAGCCTGCTTTTTTCGTACATATTTACAGGAGTTATGCTTGTAATTCTTGCCTTTTTGCTGTATAAGCTGGGGTTAAGTGAGAAAATTGTCTCTATTGCGATTATTGTCATATATGTGGCTGCAACATTATTTGCCGGTTTTGTCACAGGAAAGAAAATGCAGAATCGCAGATTTTTGTGGGGACTTTTCATGGGTGGTGCATATTTTGCTGTGCTGGCTGCGGTTTCTTTCTGTATGGGTGAGGACGGAATTCAGGTGGGAAATTCACTGCTGACTACACTGGTGTTGTGTGCCGGAGGCGGAATGCTTGGCGGAATGTTGAGTTGAACTGTTGAAGAACAAATATTGCAGCGGTTCAGGCAGGTATTTGAACTGTTATTACGCGTTTTTACAGTCTTTTGTACTAATTTTCAAAAAAACCTTTTACAATTGAGATTTTTATGTTATACTACATTAGATTTATAAATTTGCGAACTAAGGAATTGTCCAAATGACTTGTACAGCTTCACAGGGGATTATGATGTGTTGACTTGGCTTTGTGATAATCAAGGCGCACAGGTTATATTATGGCAGTTTCGGAGAA
This sequence comes from uncultured bacterium, assembly GCA_947175015.1. Lineage (GTDB taxonomy): Bacteria > Bacillota > Clostridia > Lachnospirales > Lachnospiraceae > Acetatifactor. The sequence continues at coordinate 4,417 of CAMWLE010000015.1, read as the reverse complement.
GAACATAAGGAGGCTATATCATTATGAAGCATATTAAGACTTTGACGACCAGAAATCTGAAGGAATCCATGAAGAAGGGCGGCTGTGGTGAGTGCCAGACTTCCTGCCAGTCTGCGTGCAAGACTTCTTGCACTGTTGGAAATCAGAGCTGTGAGCAGGTAAAAGCCGAATAAAAGGGCGGGTGGCTGTTTATGCCCGTCAGGGCGGTGGACAGCAGTTTCAGACAAGAATTTATACTCACGAACGAAAGCATCTGTTAACTAAAATGTATAACGAGTGAGCATTTTAGTATCTAGTATGAAAGACGGCAAATGAATATGCTCACGAGTATAAAGTATGAGTGCAAGCAGCGATTTTCTTCGCTGCTTGTACTTTGTGAAAGGAAAACAAAAGTGATACATCAATACAAAAGCAATGGATACAATATTGTAATGGATGTGAACAGTGGTTCTATTCATGTGGTGGATGATATTGTCTATGATATGATTCCGCTGGTAGAGCCTCTTGTCAATGAGGGCATTAAAGATGCCGATACGATTCGGGCGGCTGTGTTGAATATTGCAAATCTTCCTTATCCGGAAGAAGAAATCGTGGAAGCGGTGGACGAGCTGCTTTTGCTGGAATCGACGGGACAGTTGTTTGCACCGGATGTATATGAGAACTATGTGTTTGATTTTAAGAAACGGCAGACGGTGGTGAAGGCACTCTGTCTTCATATTGCCCATGACTGTAATCTAGCCTGCCAGTACTGTTTTGCGGAAGAGGGGGAGTATCATGGGAGACGGGCTTTGATGAGCTTTGATGTGGGAAAAAAGGCTCTCGACTTCCTGGTGGCCAATTCCGGCAATCGTGTGAATCTGGAGGTGGATTTCTTTGGCGGTGAGCCATTGATGAATTGGCAGGTAGTAAAAGAACTGGTGGAGTATGGCAGGAGTCTGGAGGAGCCTAACCATAAGAAATTCCGTTTTACTTTGACTACCAACGGTGTTCTGCTGAATGACGAGATTTTGGATTTTGCCAATCGGGAGATGGCAAATCTGGTATTGAGCATTGACGGGCGCAGAGAAGTTCATGATGCCATGCGGCCTTTTCGGGGCGGACAGGTCAGCTATGATCTGATTGTGCCTAAGTTTCAGAAGGCAGCCGAGAGCAGGGGACAGACGAATTATTATGTCAGGGGTACTTTTACACATAATAATCTTGATTTCTCAGAAGATGTAATACATCTTGCAGATCTGGGTTTTCAGCAGATTTCTGTGGAGCCGGTGGTGGCGAAGCCGACAGATTCCTATGCCATTACATCGGTGGACATTCCTAAATTGAAGGAAGAGTATGATAAGCTGGCGCTGGAAATGATAAAACGCAGGGAAGCGGGAAAGGGATTCAACTTTTTCCATTTTCATATAGATTTGGAAGGAGGCCCCTGTGTGGCGAAGAGACTTTCCGGCTGTGGGTCGGGGACGGAATATCTGGCCGTGACGCCCTGGGGTGACTTCTACCCATGCCATCAGTTTGTGGGAAATGAGAAGTTTCTCATGGGCAATGTGGATGAGGGAATTGTCCGAAAGGATATTCAGGACATGTTTAAATGCTGCAATGTCTATGCAAAGGATAAATGTAAGAAATGTTTTGCCAAATTCTATTGCAGCGGCGGATGTGCCGCTAACGCATACAATTTCCATGGAAATATCAATGATGCTTATGATGTGGGGTGTGAGCTTCAGAGAAAACGGGTGGAATGCGCTATCATGTTGAAAATTCATGAGAGTGAGATGTGATATCAGGAAAGGATGAAATCAATCCGGAAAAGTGACATTTTCGGATAGAAAACGGAGGTATGGTATGAAAAAGAACAATGCGATTGTGACTTTGCTTTGCATTCTTCTGATTTTGGTCGGTGTCACATATGTTGATATTTTTGGTGTGAATCCGGAGGGGGACGGGAGCGCTTCTGATATTAATCTGGGACTTGACCTGGCAGGCGGAGTCAGTATTACCTATCAGGTAGTGGGAGAAGGCACTCCCAGCGCTACCGATATGAGTGATACGATTGCAAAGCTGCAGAAACGTGTGGAAAATTACAGTACGGAGGCGATTGTCTATCAGGAGGGGACTGACAGAATCAATATTGAGATTCCGGGTGTCAGCGACGCCAATGCGATTCTGCAGGAGTTAGGCAGACCGGGAACACTGTATTTTATCGCACAGACTGACCCGGAGGGCAATGTAAATTACAGCCAGCAGGCAGTCCAGAATTATGACGGCAGCTATGGATACACCTATGTGTTAAATAAAACCATTGATGAGCTATTGGAAGATGGCTCTATTCTGGTACAGGGTACCGATGTGCAGGATGCGCGTGCAGGATCCACCAGAACAAACGATACTCTGCAGAATGTGGTGTATGCGGTAAATTTGACCATGACGGAAGAGGGACGGGAAAAATTTGCACAGGCGACGCAGAATGCGTATGAGAAAAATGAGACCCTTGCCATTTATTATGATGGCAGCATTATCAGTGCGCCCAGGGTAAATGTTGTGATTACAGACGGAAATGCCCAGATTTCCCCAATGGAATCTTATGAGAGAGCCGAGAATCTTGCCTCTACCATTCGTATCGGCGGATTAAAACTGGAGCTGGAGGAATTACATTCCAAGGTGGTAGGAGCACAGCTTGGTGTGGAAGCCATTGATACCAGCCTAAAGGCAGGAGCTATCGGTCTTGGAATTGTGATCATATTTATGATTGTGGTATATCTGGTTCCGGGTGTGGCATCAGCCATTGGTTTATTGGCATATGTTGCATTGGTAATCTTATTGCTGAATGGTTTTGATATGACATTGACGCTCTCAGGTGTGGCAGGCATTATCCTGTCCATCGGTATGGCAGTGGATGCAAATGTGATTATATTTGCCCGTATCAGAGAGGAACTGGCGCTGGGAAAAAGTGTCAGAAATGCGATAAAAAGCGGATTTGACAAGGCTTTGTCCGCCATTGTGGACGGCAATATCACGACCTTGATTGCGGCAGGTGTACTTTTGCTGTTGGGGCCGGGAACCGTAAAAGGGTTTGCTCAGACATTGGCTTTGGGTATTGTGCTGTCTATGTTTACCGCATTGGTGGTGACCAGATATCTGATTTATGCTTTCTATGCACTGGGCTTGAAAAGTGAGAAGTTTTATGGTGTGGGGAAGGAGCATAAGATATGGAATTTCCTGTCTAAGAAGGGCATTTGTTTTGGTATTTCCCTGGCACTGATTGCAGCAGGCTTTATTGTCATGGGAGTAAATAAGGTTTCTACCGGAGATGCTTTGAACTACAGCCTGGAATTCAAGGGCGGTACGGCAACCACGGTTACGTTCCGGGAAGCGATGACTTTGGAGAGTGCCAATACGCAGGTGGTTCCTTTGATTGAGGAAATTACAGGCAGTGCGGTACAGATTCAGACTGTTCAGGATTCCAGTGAGGTAATCTTCAAGACCAGTTCTTTGAATATTGAACAGAGAGAAGCATTGAACAAGATGTTCGTGGACAATTTCGGGGTTGACGAGAAAATGATTACGTCTGAAACCATCAGTTCCACCATCAGCAGTGAAATGAAATCGGATACTGTGATTGCTGTGGTGGTTGCCATTCTCTGTATGTTGGTTTATATCAGGATTCGCTTCAGCGATATTCGTTTCGGTATCAGCAGTATCATTGCGCTGTTACATGATGTATTGGTGGTGCTGGCTTTCTATGCGGTGGCAAAGGTCTCCGTGAGCAATACCTTTGTGGCTTGTATGTTGACCATTGTAGGTTATTCCATCAATGCCACCATTGTGATTTTTGATCGAATCCGCGAAAATATTGGTACTATGACCCATAAGGAGGATTTGAAGGAAGTTGTGAATAAGAGTATTACCCAGACCATGTCCAGAAGCATTTTCACTTCTCTGACTACATTTATTATGGTGGCAGTGCTGTATGTGCTTGGTGTCACAAGTATCCGTGATTTTGCGCTGCCTTTGATGGTAGGTATTATCTGCGGTGCATATTCCTCTATCTGTCTGGCGGGCAGTCTGTGGTATGTATTCCGGATGAAGTTTGTTCCGAAGGTGAAGAAGGAAAGTTGAACAAATTTCCTTTTTGCCTTGATAAAAGAATAGTGATTGAATTGGCGGCAGAGCATATAGAAAATAATCTATATGCTCTGTTTTCGTACCTTGTTAAGAATTTTGCTTGAAAGGCTGATTTGTCATGTCAGGAATTTTTGAAATTTTTTGGAAAATATGTGTCCATGCTTTTGTTTTTTCCTACTATATTAGTATAAGGCAAATACAGTTGCAAAAATAAAAAAAAATAAAAAAATAAAAAAATAAAAAAAATAAAAAAAACAGTCTGAAAAACAGATGCAACTGGGACAGGAGGTTATAT
>CAMWLE010000014.1 GCA_947175015.1 uncultured bacterium | reverse complement strand
TCCCTGCACTCCATCGCCCCTATATGGGAATCAATTTTCATCTGCACAGTTCGCACCTGTAAATTGATTCCGGGCGCTTCCGTTACGGGACTGTTTTATTCCAGTTCCGTCCCTGTTTTTGTTTTTATTTGCCAACATGACACAGACATTTATCGGGTCATGATTTCCTCTGCAAACTCTGTCAATGCCTTTTCATATGTCTCCATATCTTTATAATAGCTCTCAGCATGGGATGCACCCTCCACAATCAACTTTCTCTTGGGCGATCTGCAGTTCTCATAGATTTCATGGCACATGCTGCAGGGCACAAAGGTATCCGCTGATCCATGAATAAATAAAATCGGCACCTTCGCCTTCTGTACCTCACGTCTGGCATTGCACTCATCCATGCCGTAGCCTGCAAACTTTTTATTGAGCAAATCCGCTCCCTGAATAGCGGGAAAGGCCGGAAGATGATACATATTGTTGAGTACATGGGTAAAAACCTCTTTAGGCGAGGTAAAGCCACAGTCAGACACAATTCCCTTCACATTGTCCGGAAGCTCCAGTCCGCTTGTCATCAGCACTGTAGCACCTCCCATGGATGTACCATGGAGCATGATCTTGATATTCTCACCACATTCCCGTATCACCCATTCAATCCAGCCAAGGGCATCCTGCCTGTCCAGACATCCGAACCCTATATACTTTCCCTCGCTCTCGCCATGTGCCCTTGCGTCCGGCAGCAGCATGGCATATCCATGCTTTAAAAAGTAGTCTGCAATGGCTACATGATTGCTGAGCCCTTCTCCCGTGTAACCATGAAAGCAAATTACAATTTTCCTGTCCGCATTGTCTGTTCCGTCTGTGCTGCCTGCTCCCTCTGCCTTTTCTGCGGCATCTGCGCTGTCTATTCTTTCTGCCTTCACTGCCGGAAAATATGTGGCATGAAGTTTCAGCCCGTCAGCGGATGTGATATATACATCTTTATGAGGCTGCGCCATTACAAACTTTTTTCTCTCTTCCATCAATGGAAAATATTTTTCCCAATCCGTACCTGACATTTTCGTTGTCCGTTCCACCTTGGCATTTCCACGCTTCATGGTGCGGTTATAGAAATACACAGTCTCCCCTATTCCCGCAACTGCCAGAAGACCGGCGGCGGCAACAATATTCTTCAATGCACCCATTGCTATTTTCCCCTTATTTTGACTTTTTACTTTGCTTTTGGCTCTTTGGTTCACTTTTCTTGGCCGCGGTCTGAACAATTGTGTTTACTACCTTGTCAGCCGCCTTTTGTACTATACTCTTTTCGCCTTGGACAGAAGCTCTCTTCATATCTATGATTTCCTTTAACCGCAGTGCCTTCTCAATATTTCCTTCCACACGAAGCTTCTGTTCCGTAAATGCCATAACAGGGTCCAGACGGCCATCCGCGATTTCCAGAAGCACATCCGGCGCACAGATAAACATTGCGTCCCTGTCATAATACTCATAAGGCTCTACATAAAGTTCCCCTTCCTTTACCTCCACATAAAAGGCGCCGCCTGCTTCCTTATCCTCGATGTTGAACTGAAACGCCAGATGTTCATGGATATCACTCACATCTGCCCCCATAAATTTGCTCTTGATTTCATAAAAAAATTCTGCGTAAGTCATTATTCCTCCTATTCCGCCGTTGAAAAGGCCCCACAGTTTCTTTCAGACCAGCTATCCTCTTGATAGTTCACCTGATTTCGACATGATTCTGCATATTACAATCTTTTTCGACCATTGGTCAACTTATTATAAAAGAAACTATACCATATTTCTCGACCGTCGGTCAAATTGTTTTTATCACATTTTTCATACAATTTTCTGTCTGATTTTAGGTGATTTTTATGATTGTGTGAGTGTCGCTTTTGTGTTATTCTATCTCTGTATATCCTTACACATACATTTCGCACTATCCATTCTTCAAAACAGAACAAATCCTCCCATGATTGTACCAGCTGTGGCAAGGATATAACTATATCAATAGTTGGGGATGAACATGCCAGATATGAAAAAATATGACCGAATTTTAGATGCGCTCCAGCAACTTCTGGAAAATCATGCCATACAAAATATTTCAGTGAGTGATATTGCCAAAAAAGCCGAGATGGGCAAGGGAAGCATCTACTATTATTTCCCATCAAAGGAGGCCATTCTTGATGCGCTGATAGAGCGCAATTATGAGAAACCTCTGAAAACAGCCAAAAATCTTGCAGCCCAAACGGAGATTTCTCCCTTTACGCGCATGGCTATGATACTGCAGGCATGCCGCAATTCATCTGCTGCTTTTCTAAGCCACAACAGCACTGATTCGGCCGCCGGAACCAACGCGCAGGACTTCGCATTTCTGCATCAGAAATATATGAATCATCTGATTTCCGAGCTAAAACCCGCGCTGACGGAAATTATTAATCAGGGAATTGCCTCAGATGAAATCCACTTTGAATACCCGGCAGCCCTGGCCGAGATCGTGCTTATTGTTCTGGCCGTTAAACTTAACAATACTTTTCTGTCATCAACTGCGGAAGACTCGGAAGATACAATACGCGGACTTGTCTCCCTGCTCGAAAAGGGTACCGATATACCGCAGGGCGCATTGAATTACCTGACTATGCCCGCAGATCTTTTATAGAAAATACCTGCGTACAGTAGCCGGGACAGGAAATGTTATTCCTGCCGGGCATTATAGAAACCCTCTTATTTTTTAATTTTCAAACGTTATGCACACAATGCACAATCAACAACATACTCCATTTTAGGCCATGCGGAAATGATTGTACAATTGCTTCCATAGGACGATCGCCCTACATGAAATAAGTTGCCGGCAATATTACCATTTGTTGGTAAAAATATACATTCCGGCAACTTATGTGACATGGCTGAACTGTTCCGATTTTCCCGACGGACAATCGTACTTTAATTGCCCTTCTATCCCTTCTTATTGTTCTACAAAAGTAATTTTTTCCGCTTTGGCATACCGCTCTGCTGCCGTTTTGTGTGTACCAATAATCCGAAAGGAAGGAACAACCTCATACCCTGATACCCAATATGCCGGGTCCGGATCATCTTCCATTTCAGGACAGTATTCCCGCACTTCCTGAATTCCCACTGCCTGCATCCCGATTTTCTTCACACTTTTGGGAATTTTCAGCTCTTTCAAAGAAAAACAGTTAAAAAACATATAATCTTCCAACTGTTGGATTCCCTCCTCCAATTCCACATGCTCTAATATTTCACAATCATTAAAAGCCTCATAGGTCTTAATAACCGTCTTCGGTATACTTATCTGTTTCAGGGACAGGCAGGCAGAGAACGCGTTCCGAATCACCAGCGCTCCCTGTGGAAATGTAAAGCTTTCTATGGCCGTTGTTGAAAACGCATAGGTAAAATCTTTTACACTGTCCGGAACCTGTATATTCTTCAGAGCCAAACAGCCTTCAAACGCATGCGGTATATTCACCAGTCCCTCCGGCAAACGCACCTCCTCCAGGCCCTCACACCCGTAAAACGCCCATTCTAATGATATCACCCCATCCGGTATCTTAACGCTTTTCAACTCATAGAAACCGTCAAAGGTATAGGAAAGAGACGTTACTATTCTATCATCTATCACCGTGGGAATTTCAACATGAATTTCATTACCGTTATACCTTAACAGTTCAATGTCCCGCCCCTTCACCCAATAGTTCCACAGACCGTCCGAACTGGTATACACCACATAATCCTTTCGATTAATGAACTTGGGATAATTATCATAGCTGTCAGCGGTATCAAATCTTCCTCTCCCATCACTCCAATACGCTTCCATTCTTCATTCCTCCTTTTACTATTCGCATAATATTTTAGTACAATTTTTGAATTCCTAAAAACAATACTTGCAGAATCTCCTGCGATGTCAACGCATGATAATCTTATAACATTGTAGTCCATACAACGTCATTTGTCAATTTGATTCTTGACATAAAATGTAAAATATCGTCATTATCTTCATAATTCACACCCCAATATCCTTTAGACAGACCAAGAGGGTTAGTCCCCATATGGAAATCTAACCCTCCACCTGATCTAAATGCGATTACAGGCCAATGCTTCACAAACATGTATAGCCATCCGCTCAAGCTTTCAGTCCAAACACAATTCCTGCGTTTTCATAGATATTTGCGGCATTTCCCGTAACCACCAGGCGGATTTCATTTTCACCCTCCCGCAGGAAATTTCCCACATCAAAACGATGTTCGCCCCAGAAACTTACGTCCACAAACGCGCCATTGCAGAAACACTCCACCATTTCTTCCCCGGTCACGGCAAAACGCAGGGAAGTCTTATCTTTCTGATCTTCCTGATTTTCAGACAACTGTGGCATTGTGTATTTCATAGCATACACCGCTTCATTATCCCTTCTCTCCACCAACGCAAACCTGTCTGTCCAGTCAGGATACTCCGCCTGATACCAGTCTGCCATGCGGTATTCCACCGACACGCCGCCACCTTCTGCTCCCCGGTCTTCTCCGCATGCCCTGCTGCCACTCTTCACTCCCCCGTCTTCTCCGCATGGCACGCTGCCACTCTTCACTCCCCCGTCTTCTCCGCATGGCACGCTGCCATTCTTCACTTCCCGGGCTTCTCTCTCCGCCCCGGCATCGCCAACCACCAATACCGTTTCACTTGGCCGCAGTTCTAAATGAAAGGTTTCCCCCGCACCTTCTACACGGTAGCATATTCCCCTCCACAGATCCACAAACAACGGTGATTCCAGGCCTGCTATGCTCACATTGACAGAAATCGGCTCGCTTCCCTCATTTCCGAAGAGAACCATATCCACCCCGTTTTTATGCAAGCTAACCTTGCGCAGAGTAGGACAGGGCATATCAAACTTCACATTCCCCATCCCCGGACTTCTGTGTGCACCACATATCTCGCCGCCTTTCTCATTGACCGACTTAGTTTCTTTCTCTTCGGAATACAGTTTCTCACAAACCACGGACATAACATCCTTCGCCGGAACATTCCACAACAATTCACCCAATTTCCCGCCGAATCTATCCTCATAAGCCTGCCCCAGCACATTCAGCACACCTTTATAAGCATATCCCTGAACACATACCCTGCCATCCTGTACTACTGCCTCATCCAACAGTGCCGCCGGTAAATAATTGAACTCCACCTGATTCTCATACAGACAGGCAATCTCCTCATAAGGCGCCCGGTTATTGTCACAAAGCACCGCAAACGCAGCACCGTTTACGGAATCGGTCATCAGATAGGACAGTCTCTTCATATAATCGGAAAACCTGCGGTAATGTTTCCACCAAATATTATTAGGTCCTACATCGGGCGGACGCTCTCCCTTCCTTTCTCCCGCCACGCTGTAATAAAAAGCATGAGGTACATATAAGTTCACCCCCCGCAGACCCAGCCAGTCAATATACCATTTCATATCTCCGGCAGTCATATACCAGGGAATCCGGTTCCGATAGCACACACCAAAACACTCATTGGCATTCCTGCGCCTGCCCAGATGCCTTGCAATATCTGCGGAAAGCTTTGCCTGCACAGAATCAAATTCCCGCAATCCCCCTGTCTCCGGCGCTACCCTTCTCATGATCAGATCCTGTCCGGGAATATGGAAGTACAGCTCTTCCTCAATATCATTGCTCTCTGCCGGATGACCCATCAGTGCAATTCCATGCTTTTCACACCAATCGGAAAGCCTTGCATAGAAAATCTCCCTGAGCTTCTTCTTAATCAGTTGACGATATAAAATGACCGTTCGATTTTCCACATGCTCTGCAATGTCCTCTCTGCCGGCCACAGTTTTACCTGTTTTAATAAATAATCCTTCCAGATCCTCCAGCTTACCTCCCGCTGCCGCAATCTCCTTTTCCATGCCCATGGCCCAGGATTTATATCTTCCGGAATTCCGTCCCAACGCACTGGGTTCATCCGTAAAAAAGGCAATCACGGTCGTGCCGAAGTATTCTTTCAATTCTTCATAATATTTATCATGTGTCAGACGGATAAATTCATCCACCGCATCAGGGTTCAGGATATCCGCCGCTTTCGGCGCTCCCGGCTGCCCATCATCTTCTCCGAAATGAATCCCCCGAATGGTTCCGCCGCTGAAGCCATAGACGATCTTCCTGCCATCCGGCAATGCAGCGATCACCTGAGCATTTTTCTCCGCTGCCAGCTTTTCTTTCGCTTTCTCTTCTTCCAGCAGCACAATTCCTTTGGAGGCATACTCCGGATTCGCCTGTACCACCATGCCATGTGCGGAACCGGATGGATACATGCCTTCATCATAGAGCACCACTTTCATCCCCAGCTCTGCCGCCGTCTTCACAATAAATCTGACTGCCCTGAAATACTCTTCGGACAAATACGGCATCTCCTTCGGCACACCGATTCTGGGATGGAGCACTATCCCGTTTACTCCCTTTTCCACATAATCCGTAAGCTGATTTTTCACCTTTTCTTCCTCAAAGGCATCATTAAAAAACCAGAAAGGAATTGGCGTAAACTCCCTGTCGGGCTGCAGAATTTCTTTCAATAGCTTCTCTTGTTCCTTCATAACATCCTCCATTTCTTTCCTGTTTTATCAATATTCCTGTCTCCAGTGACCAGACATCTCACACTCTGCAAAATCACTCAACATTTCCTGCGGTCTCAATCTCATGCTCTGCAGTTTCACTCGACATTTCCTGCGGTCTCAATCTCATCCCCGCTGATCTCCGTATTTATCATCTGCAGATTGTCAATATTTTTCACTTTTATCCCATGTCTGCCATGGGCTGTGACATTTTCAAGGTATATGTTCCGAAAAGGCATTTCCGGCAGACCGCAGAGATAAACCGCATTCCCCGCCACAGTGTCAACCGTGATATCCTTCAGGTAAATACCATCCACAACCGGCGTTCCCTCATCCACCGCAGCGGGTGTATCAGCATCAAATTTCTCATGGCCGTAAAAACCATCCACATATATTGCACCCCTGAACCATTTTGTGTCTCTGTACTCTGTACTATGGTTTACCAGGGAGCAATTCTCATAATGAATATTTTTGATATATGCTCCCCGCCCTCGTATTGCCTTAATGCTTGCGATGCTGAACACATTTTCAAACGTACACCTGCGCACTAATACATCTTTCACGCCGCCCGACATTTCACTTCCCATGGCCACACCAAAACCGCTTTTAAATACACAGTCTTCTATGGTAATATACTCCGACGGAATTCCCACTCTGCGTCCCTCCACATCTCTGCCTGATTTTACTGCAATGCAGTCATCCTGGCTTGCAATAAGCGAATCCGCAATCCTGACGTTTTTACAGGAATCAATATCTATCCCATCGCCATTGTGAATTCCATATTTATTTCCATCCTCGTCATATTTGGTATGTATCTGAATCTGATGAATATAGACATTCTGGCAGTAAATCAAATGCAGACACCAGGCGGGCGACTGGCGGATAGTAACCCCCTGTATTCTTACATTATCAGTATTGCGAATGCACACTGCCCGTCCGCGTTTGCCTTGATTCTCATCCATCTCGGCATGGTACAACGCCGCCCCATTTGCATCAATCACACCCTTCCCGTCAATCACAATATTTCTGTGGGGCGCACCATCCGTACAGATAAGGCTCGCATAACATAATTGGTCAAGTCCCTCAAACGGACAACCCATCACGGGGAAATCCCCGATGTCACTGCTTCCCAGCAGTTTTGCACCCTCTTCCAGAAAAAGCGTCATATCACTTTTTAAAAATACCGCCCCTGAAATAAAAGTACCTTCAGGAACATATACCGTTCCCCCTTTGTCACACAAATCAATCGCCCGCTGAATTGCCCTGGTACATACCGTTTTACCGTCTGAAACCGCGCCATAGTCCATAATGTTATAAATTGCCATTGCCATATTCTCCCTTATTCTTTCATCCCATGAAAACACCCTGCCATACTCAAATTCATTTGTGTTTGGAAGGCTCTGTCCCATGCTCCGTCAGAATCCATTCCACCCCATAAGCATCCAATCTTCCATCAAAATCCTGACCACTGAGCAGCGATTTTCCGTTTAGTCCCACCTGCACCTCACAATCATTATGGTTCATCAGAATCGTGCAGCCATCCCGCCGTACAATTTCAACCCCTGATGGTGCATCTATCATTTCGATTCCGCATCTTTCACTGATATGGCGTACCAACCTGCCCAACGCTTCTCTTTCCAGGTCACAGCCAATATAATATACCCTGCCCTTTCCATAAATATTTACCGTGAGAGCCGCCTTATTTTTAAAATACCCCTCCGAATAAATTGCCAGGACTTTGGCAGTGACAGGTTCTATAATATCACACCATATTTCTGCTTTGGAGCTGACGATTCCATCAATTGTAACCGGTTTCCGCAAAGCGGTAAACTCTTCCAGCGCAATGCCTGCCAGCTCGGCAAACGCGCAGGGAAGCGTAGTTGTCAACAGATTATTAAAAGTATCTCTAATTCCGCTTCTGAAAGTGGTGACAAGTGTACCGCCGTTTTTCACATACTCTGTGATTTTCTCCATTTCTTCCGGATGTACCACATTGTATGCAGGCATATAAACAACTTTATAATCTGCATAATTTCCCATAGAAACAGCGGTATTGATATTCAGATCCGCATTTGCCCTGTAATAAGAGTAAAGCAGGTCCCTGTAATCAAACTTCTTCGCATGCTGCTTAATCTGATGCGCCCATATATTGTCATAGCTCCTCACAATCAATGCGTCATAATTGTTCTTCGCCCCTACAATATATGGCTCTAATTTTTCTAATTCCTCACCCGTTTTCTGTATTTCGTAATATCGTCTGCGCGGAATACCGTCATGGTCCAGAATCCCGTACCAGTATTGTTCCATGCCGTAATGGAGCGCCTTGAAGCGAAAATATATCATGCCCTCGCCGCCGTGAGCCAATGCCTGATATGTCCACAGCCGAAGCTGTCCCGGCTCCGGTGTTGCCCCCATAGATTCCCATCCGCAGGGTCCTGACTGCTGCTCTGCCACAATAAAGTTCCTGTTTTTTACCCCACGCATAATTTCATGCGCCATGGAAACATACTCATATTCGGAATTCCCCCACTGATTATCAGGGTAATTATCCCATGCCACGAAATCCAGATCTTTTGCAAGATCATAATAATCAATATCCGGGAAATGCCCCATCAAATTATGAGTAACAGGCTTGTCAGTATATTTTCTTACAGCATCGATCTGCAGCTTTTGATATGCAACCCAGGAATCCGAAGCAAAGCGCCTGTATTCCAAATCAAGAGACGGATTATGGGACCAGCCGTGGGCATTTTCGGGTTCACAGGAATTATATACCGGCAAAATCACATCATCAAAAGACGAATATTGCAGGCTCCAGAACGCTGTCCCCCAGGTTTGGTTCAGATGTTCAATGGTGCCGTATTTCTTTTCCAGCCATTTGGAAAACGCTTTCCTGCAGTTCTCACAATAGCAGTGTGTGGAGGCATGACACCCGAATTCATTGTCTATCTGCCATGCAACGACATTCTCATTATGAGCATAATGTTTTGCCAGTTCCTCTGCTATAATCACACTTTTATTCCTGTATACCTCGCTGTTGGCACAGCATTCCCGCCTGGACCCCCAGTTTTCTCTGCGTCCATACCTGTCCCGCTGCAAAATGTCATATTTGTTTACAAGCCATTTCGGGGGCGCGGCAGTGGGTGTACAGAGAATCACCTTAATCCCTTCCGCCGCAAGAACACCAATGGCATCATCCAGGTAAGAAAAATCAAATACACCCTCTTCCTTTTCCATGAATCCCCATGCAAAATCACCTGTCCTGATGGTGTTAAATCCTGCCTCACGCATTAATTTCGCATGATGTTCCCATTCGTTTCTATCCCAATGTTCGGGATAATAGCACGCTCCAAAAAACATACGTCAGACTCCTTTACTATATATTTTCCGTTTTCCGTATTACATCCCCCCGATGAGCTACTATGAGGTTTCAGGTTTGTTACCGTTCACTTCATGCTCATTTGTCGATTCTAAATAAATTCTACCATACACGGAACAAAAAAAGAATCCTTTTCCATAAAATCTTTCTACTTTTCTATCTATTTACTCATTGTCACTGTGAGGTACATTTCAACAGTATTACTTACACAAGTATTACTTAACACAAGCATTGCTTAACGCAAGTATTGCGCAGATGCACACAAAAATCCCCCACAGAAATTTCTCTGTGAGGGATCGATTTGCATTGCAAAAGTCTCAGCCTTCAATGGCAATATAATGATTCTTTTCTTCCACTGCCTTCTTCTCTTCCTTCGGAAGTTCAAAAGTCAGAACACCATTCTCATATTTGGGATGAATATCCGCCTCTGTTACATGTTCTCCCACATAGAAGCTGCGGCTCATACTTCCGGCATAGCGCTCACGCCTTACATAATTACCTGCCTGATCCTTCTCCTCCTTATCAAGCCCCTTCGCAGCACTGACTGTCAGATACCCTTGCTTTAGCTGCATCTTAATCTCATCCTTCTTAAATCCCGCCAGGTCAATATCAACCACATAACCGGCATCCGTTTCTTTTACATCCGTCTTCATCAGATTTGCTGCATGCTTTCCATACAAGTTCTTATCCACATCCTGAAAAGAGGGAAATGCAAAATTCTCCATAAAATTATCCAATAAACTTTCTCCAAATACACTCGGCAACAACATAAGGCATATCTCCTTTCTATGATAAAACTGTTTTCTGGCACCATCGCAGGAATACGAAGTGTCGCACAACTGAACTTAAGGAATTGAGGCATTACTTTGATTTCCTGCTTTCTGCTTTCTGTTTTCTCTCTTCCTTTGTTCTACATGTACTATAACACTTATTATCAGCACTGTCAAGCAATGAGTGCTAACCTTTCTATAAACTGTTTATAAAAAGCAGATAAAATGTGGGATTAGTATCATTATTTGCAGAAAGCGGTATTTTATACCCTTACTTCGCCATTATCGTAAAAAACTTTGTATTGGACTCACATAACTGCCCACCAATTACATATACTATTTCGCGAGGTATTTTCTATGAAAAATTTGAAACGCTATACCATCATTGGGATGATTTTTGTTCTAATCACAGGTACACTTGCTCATTTCCTTTATGATTGGTCAAACAACTATATTGTTGGTTTTTTTACACCGGTTAATGAGTCTATATGGGAACATATGAAATTACTATTCTTTCCTATGTTACTATACTCCCTGATTATTAATTTCAAATTCAAAGGAACTTACCCATGTATTACTTCTTCCTTCTGTTTTGGAATTTTAACGGGAACGTTACTCATCCCAATATTTTTCTATACTTATACCGCTATCCTTGGTACAGATATTTTTATCCTGGATATTGCCACATTTGTTTTGAGTATCCTAATTGCATTCCGGCTATCTTATAAACTTACATTATCTTGTAAGTTATCTTCTGATGCGTTTTTACTGTGTTGTCTGGTATGTGTTTTTTTTATCTGTTTTATATTATTTACGTATCATCCTCCCAAAGCTGGAATCTTTGAAGACCCGACCATTTCTCATAGTACTTAAAACAAGAACATTCCATCACACCTTCTCCAACCCATTGGTGCCCTCCCGGATGCACATGATGCACTAACCTTTCCTCTGCCCCATACAATTCATATGCTCTTCTGGATATTTCCACCTGCGGAAACACCCTTCACAACCATCCACACCGGCAATTTCCCGAAGACGTTCTGCAGTCCTCCGCCGCCAGATTTCGTGAGCAACATTATACCTTGATATCCTGTGTCAGTCAATTGCACCCATACAAACGAATATCAGGTTCTTGGCCAAAGTATATCTTTCATTCTTTTGCAGGTTATGTTATAATGCAACTCGGAAAAGAGAAAATGATTACGACCGACAAAGGAGAATCCTACCATGAACAAAGGCAGCGGAAAACGTTTGAACCAATATGTAAAAGATTATGTGGTATTTGACCTGGAAACCACAGGCTTAAGTCCTGAAACAGATGAAATCATTGAAATTTCCGGTCTCAAAGTGCGCAACGGGAAAGTGATGGAAAACTTTACCACTCTGGTCAATCCAGACAGACCAATACCTTACTCCGCCACAAGAATCAACGGTATCACTGACGAAATGGTACAATCTGCCCCACTGCTGAAACCTTCACTGAATGAGTTCCTTACCTTTATCGGAAATGATATCCTGGTAGGACATAATATACATAGCTTTGACCTCAACTTCCTCCGCAACGGTGCACGCAGAACATTGGGCCAAAGCATCCAAAATGATTATGTGGACACCCTGTTCCTGGCTAAGATCTGCCTGCCCCAACTGCCCCGACACCGTCTCACAGATCTGGCAGCACATTTCCATATTGAAACCAAAGGCGCCCACCGGGCATTCAACGACTGCGTCATGAATCAGCTATGTTATGAGAAACTGGGAATGCTTTTGGAAAACGCAAAAGAAAACACCGCACCCGGCCAGGCACTTCCCACCTGTCCCAAGTGCGGCAATGTATTGATCAAAAGAAATGGAAAATTCGGTGCATTCTGGGGCTGCAGCAGCTTTCCTTCCTGCCGCTATACCCAAAATGCCTGAAACAGGAAGCCTGATCACACTTTATGTCATTCCGTTGACTCTTCCCACAAAGGTTCAAAGCTGATATTCAAGTCCACATCTCCCTGAATCCCCTGGACGCTTCCTGTCTGGGAATATTGCCATACCTTATATTCATAAGGATAATAAAATTGATCGCTGTATGCCGCAAACCATTTGTCATACTCTTCCAACTCCTCTATGCCAAGCATCAGCACCCCCATTTCCGTATTATAGTAAATCATAGGACGATATCCTGCATTTGCAATTTCCTCGCAGAAAATCTTTGTCAGATTGGTTCGCTCTTCTACGGAAAGCCCATTCATCCTGCCATCCGCTCCGGTTACCCTTTCCACATCAAATACCACAGGACAGTCAATCTGATACGGCGCAATTTTATTCAATACCAGCTCCGCCTCTTCTTTCGCTTCTTCTTCCGTGATGGCCTGGCTGTAAAAATAGACCCCCACCTTAATACCAGCATCAATCGCCCCTTTGATATTGGCATCAAATTGATCGTCCTCTACCAATGTACCGTTGCTGCCATAGCCCCGATATCCCACTCTGATAAAAGCAAATTCCACACCATCCTGTGCCACCAACTGCCAGTCAATCTTCCCCTGGTACTTAGACACATCAATTCCTTTGTGAGAGATCACTGCTCCCTCTTGAAGGTAACGGTATTCACCGGACTCAAGAATTTCAAGCGACTCCTGCTGCCACTGATTCTGCTTCAGCTGACGATTGATAGGGATAAAATGATATTTTCCGCTGCTATATACAACAATCTCATCCGGATACAAAGGCCGTAATGTCTCCAATATGGATTCTCCGTCACTCAATCCGGCCCGGATACTCTCCAATACAGCCTCAACTGCCTGTTCTCTGGCACTTGCCACCTGATCTTCCAATTCCACTTGAGAATAAACCTTTGCATTGGTCATGGCATCAACCACATCATCATCGTTTTCCGCAATGCTGCCATCCGATCCAGTCAACTGCCCTCCATTTCCATCCAGGCCAGCAGAACCAATACTGCCGCCTGGCACAGACCCGTCGCTGCCCACTGCCGGTTCATTGACCCCATCCGTCAACGAACCATTTACACTGTCAGCATTTGTCTGCATTTTCCTGTCCATCCATACGCAAATGGTAACGGTAATGTACAACACGGCCACCATGACCACCAGGCTCCCCAGCATCACCAGCACTGCCCTTCCCCGCTCCCGTCTCCGACGCTTTGCACGTCTCTGTTCCGCAAAATCCTCCTGCTTAAAAAAATCTCCTGTACTATCCTTCATAAAATCTCCTCTAATGTATTTCAAACAACTCATTACTATTTTATAGTAAACGAATTCGCTTTAGAAGGAAAGAAGAATTTTTGTTTTTTATAAAAAGTTAAGTAATGCGGCATTATCTGGAAACCAGTATATGGCAAGTCATTGATACAACAATAGCGGTCTGTTTACATAGTCAGTTATTGATATCACAGCCTATTCGCATAACACGCTATTGATATTGAGAGCTATTTACATAACCTTTTCGCGCAGGCCAAGCAGAATCTTCTTCTCCATGCGGCTGACCTGTACCTGACTGACTCCTAAGATGTTCGCAATTTCCACCTGTGTCTTGTTCTGGAAATATCTCATATAGATTAGCTCCCTGTCCTTAGGTTCCAGGCTGTCTAAAAGCTGTTTCAGCAACATATGATTTAAAAGCTTCTCTTTTTCCACATCATCTCTGTCACATCCGTGGACGGCACTGCTGCCCACGGAACCGGAACCTCCCCGGATTACTTTGTCCACCAGATACACTTCACTGCCATCGTCCTGATAAACTGCAGCATATATGGATTCCACTTCAATGGAAGCTTCCATAGCCAATACCACATCCTCCACGGACATCCCTGCCTCACCCGCAATTTCCTGCAATGTGGGCTCCTTCGCCTGTACCGCCTGAAGACGCTGCCTGGCAAGTTTTACTTTCATTCCGTTTTCCTTGATTGTTCTTGATACTTTCACAAGACCATCGTCCCGCAGGAATCTCTTGATTTCTCCCGTAATCATAGGAACCGCATAGGTGGAAAACTGCAATCCCAGCTTCAAATCAAACTTATCGATTGCCTTCATAAGTCCTATGGTGCCTATCTGGAACAAATCCTCCATATCATACCCTCTGCCGGCAAACCGCTTCACAATATGGCGTACCAGTCCAAGGTTTTTCTCTATCAGTACCTCTCTCGCATCCTTTTCTCCGGCCTGTGACCTGGCAATCAGTACTGACATTTCTTCCATACATTACTCCTCACAATCAATCCAGCCATCGATCCCTATTTTTTTCACCATACGGACAGTCGTTCCCTCACCCGGCCCACTTTCCACCTCCAAATCATCCATAAATGCCTCCATAAACGCAAACCCCATCCCTGATCGCTCCAGCTCCGGTTTGGTCGTAAATAAAGGTTCCATAGCCTGTTCCACATTTTCAATCCCTTTTCCCCTATCCGACACTTCAATATGTAAAATTCCCTTGTTCAGAATACAATGTATCCGCACCTTTCCCGGATGAATCTCGCCGCCTTCGCGAAGCTTCTTCCCCCCATAACCGTACAGGTTTTCATAGCCATGTATGATTGCATTGGTTACCGCTTCCGACACGGCAGTCTTGATATCCGCCATCTCTTCCACCGTAGGATTCAGATGGGTGATAAATGCTGCCACCGCCACTCGTGCAAAGCTTTCGTTATCTGAGACGGCATCAAAAATAAGCTCCATTTCGTTTTTCATACTTCCAGTACCTCCACAATTTTATTTAAACCGGATACATTGAAAATCCTTTGGATCTGCTTGTCCACATGAATCGCATAGACCCGCCCTCCAAAACAGGTTATCTTCCGATACCGCCCCATAATAATGCCTATTCCGGAGGAATCCATGAACCTGGTCTTCTCAAAATCAAATACCACATTCTGCACCTCATCTCTCATAAGAATCCTGTCTGCATTTTCGCAGATAAACCCTGCCCCATGATGATCTATCTCCTCCGGCAGACGAATCATCAGACAATTATCAATCACCTGAAAATCCCCCATTGTAATCTGTTCCATCATAACCACATCCTTTCACTTAAATTTAATCCGTATTTTCACAGAATTTCTCCCTGACAACAGAAAAGAACCTATTCTTCCATAGGTTCTTTTCTTTGGTAGTCACATCTTATTGGTAATCTCGTCACTGCAAAAATTCTGTGACCTTTCATCCATATTACATTGCAAACATTTTCTCTCTAGTTCCCCGCTGCCAGGCTATTCCTGCGCGGCTGGGCATATCCGGCATATTCCGTATTCGGGAATTGCTCTATCACCTGATCAAAATAGGAAATTGCATTCTCCCTGTCCCCACTCTCCTCATATGCCCGTCCAAGGGTATAGAGGGCTCTTACATGCTCAGCATCATAGAATACCACCTTCTCAAGCAAGGGAATTGCCTCATCATATCTTCCAGCCTGATAACTGCTATAACCTTGGTTATAATACTCTGCTGCCAACGTTGAACCAACACTGGCAACCAACTGTTCATAAAGCTTGCGGAATCCTTCTGACATCTCATCCAACGGAACCTCCTGGGTAATGGCCTCTAACTCTGCCCCCACAACATGAACATCCTCCGACTCCATGTAAGATGTGGCCGCCAGCAGCAGCCTGTCATAATACGGCAGAGGCCCCTCATCCTCTTCCAGGGCTCTCATCTGCTGCTGCAGCTCCAGAATCCTCTCGTCAAAACCGGATATCTGCCCCTCCAGTTCCTGAATGCGCACAGTCTTGGCATCAGACTCATTGCTGATGGCTGTAATTCTCTCCTGATCCTCAGCCCTGACCGCCTGTTGAGCCGCAGGCACCAGCAGGAAATAACAAACTGCCAAACCGATGATAATACCGATGCCCATATTCAGCAGTGTCGCCACCCCACTGCGCTTTGGTTCTTTTACATTCAAAGGCTGTATGATAATCTCATTTTCACTTCGGTATCTGACGGACTCATCCTTTTTACGCTTTGCAGGCTGTTTCACTGTCTCATCCGGCGTCAGCATATCTTCCACTACCTTAAGATAGCGCAAGGTTTGGGCATTATTCCGATCAATATTCATGCACCTGCGCAGTTCCCGC
Source organism: uncultured bacterium (assembly GCA_947175015.1). Lineage (GTDB taxonomy): Bacteria > Bacillota > Clostridia > Lachnospirales > Lachnospiraceae > Acetatifactor. The sequence goes on along the minus strand of CAMWLE010000014.1, from coordinate 32,958 downwards.
TCCGCATGTTCCCAATCCTCTCCGTCAATATACAGCAATGCCAGAAGCTGGTGTGCACGTACAAATCGGGGATTCAGGGACAATACTTTTTTCAGTTGTATCACCGCCAGATCTTTGCTGTCCTGATGACAATACACCAAAGCCTGATTATATTTTTTTATGCTCTGGTTAATGGTAGCCAGCCGCCCCACATTGGATTGCAGTTTATTTATATAGTCATCAGCAATATTCTTCTCTGGCTGCATATTTTTGCTGAGAACCCACTGGCTGAGCGCAGCCATGGCATCTCCCACCTCAAAATATACCAACCCCAACAGATTGCGGGCTTCAATATTGCTCTTATTGAATTTCAAACTTTGACGCAGGCTTTCCGCCGCTCCGGTCAAATCCCGTACACTGGCCTTTTCCAGACCCTCATTATAATACATGTTAGATACATGAATAATCTTCTTATATAAACGAACATCTGCCCCACAGGCAGTACAAAAATCATGCTCCGATAAAGCGCGTCCACAATTATAACAAAACATTATTGCACCTCTTCCGATTTCTCTTGGGAGTTCATCAATGTTTTTATCAGCATATCAGCCATATCCGTCAAATCCTGATTGTAAATAGCCTCCTCAGCATTTTCTACTTCCAGACTGGGGAAAAATTTCTTCAGTTCTTCCTCAAAATTTATCATGATCAAGCAGCTCCTTTATTTCGCCAACCAAATACAGGCTTCCCGCCGCATAAATGCGTTCCCGGTTTTCTCTGCTCTGCAGCAGTCCCCGGAAAGCGGAAGCCACATTATCATATATTTCAAATACACACTCGGGATATTTCTCAAACAGACTTTTTAACTTTTCCACTGAAACCGCGCGGCCGGTCTGCATATGAGTCAAAGCAATTCTGTCAAACAGATGCGCCCTCACCAGCTCTTCCGCCATACGCTCATAATCTTTCTCCTTTACCACGCCAAACAGCAAACTCCTCCTGCCCACATGCCCATCAGAAGCCACCGCTTCCAGAAAAGCCCTGAGCCCATCCTCATTATGGGCTCCATCCACATAGACATCAGAAAGTACTTCCTCCATGCGCCCCGGCCAGAAACAATCCGACACACCTTTCCTGATATGTTCTAACCCAATGGTCTTCCCGCCGTCAAGTACCTCAATGGCACGAACTGCAAGCGCACAATTTTCCATCTGATATGCCGCAATCGTATGCAAAGAAAGACTGACACATCTATAATACTCAGTACGCAGGTAAAAATCAATGGTTTTTCTATTAAAATTTAAAAAAGAATAGTCTTTTTCCGACACAAATCGACAGGGCAGCCCCAACAACCGGGCCTGCTCCCGAAAAACAGCCGTAATTTCCGGACTGGATTCCCAACATACAGCCGGTACTCCTGCCTGCATAATACCTGCCTTCTCATATGCAATCTTCTCCACGGTATCCCCCAGATATTCCACATGGTCAAGACTAATGTGCGTAATAATGGAGATGTCCTTCCCGGAAACTGCATTTGTAGCATCCAGCCTGCCGCCCAATCCTGTTTCCAATATGCAGAAATCCGGCTTACGCTCCGCAAAGTATACCATGGCAATAAAAAAGAGGTACTCAAAATAAGTGGGATGATATGCTATTTCATTTCCTGCCTCCAATGCGTCCCAGTCCAACAGTTCATAAATATGTAAAAAGATCCGAAGGAACGCTTCCCTGGAAATCATTTCTCCTTCCACCACAAAGCGCTCCCGCATATCCACCAGATGAGGTGAAGTAAACATAGCCGCTCTATATCCCGCCGCTTCCAGAATACTGCGCAAATAAGCACAAACAGAACCTTTTCCGTTTGTGCCTGCCACATGAATAATACGCATTGCTCTGTCGGGATCGCCAAGCCGATGCAGGAATGCTTTCGTTGCCTCCGGATTATTTTTAACAGTAAACCGGGGCGTTTCATTCAAATAATCTTCTGCCTCTTCAAAAGTAGTTATGACCTGTTTTTCCTTTTTCATATATGCCTCTATTCCAGTTACGTATTTATTCCAATTCCACATCCATCCTTCCGACATCAAGCAATCGCAGACAAATGTTCGTCCGCTTCGCTGCCAAAGATTTGTCTGTATGCCGACCAGATGCTGCTATAACCCGTTTTTTGCTTTCGTTTTTTCAACTTTCGCTTTTCCTAATTCATTTGACACTACCGAATCATTTTAATGGTGTATTTTCATCAGTGCAAACAGTACAGGTGTAATTGCGGGATAGGTAAGATTTTCCGGCAATTCCTCAAATTCTCTCACCTCTGCCATCTCACTTTCCGGCGGAATCGAACCAAACTTATGGATATCCGCAGAAAAAGCCATACCGTTTGCCCCTCCGAATTCATAATCACACAAAGGTTCTATGGTAAAATCCACCGCTCCGGACTCTTCATACAATTCCCGCTTCGCGGCTTCCAATGGTGCTTCCCCCACCTCTACATGACCTCCCTGCGTTTCCCAGGTAGCACGTTCCTTATGTCGGCTTAATAATAATTTGTCTCCATATTTTGAACATATCACCACGTACTTGTAGTTCTGCAAAGTACCTGTTTTCCATATTGTAGTTTTAAGTGTTGACATTTTCTGCCCGGTTCTCCTTTTTCACTTCCGTATTATAATAGCCTATTATAGCATCTTTTTCCTCAGACCGCAAAACATTATCAAGGAAATCTGAAAAAACTGTAACAATTCAATATTATCAATGTCCAGTTTGCACTATTGAAAAATGGTTCAACATCCAAAATTGCTTATTGCATCTGAATCATAAAAATGTTATACTTATTTCACTTCAAACAATTCTTTCATTCTTGTTTCATCGAGAGATTACTTTTTCGGGCGTTTTGCCCAGGAACACTTACCATTTACTATTTTAAGGAGCAGGCTCCGGAAAAAATTTCTACGACAGGGAAAACAGCCTTTTTTCCTGATATCACTGATTGAACATAAAACCCAGATCGATTATAATGTATCTATGCAGATATTCCGATATATGTTACTAATCTGGGATGCCTATGAAAAGGAAGCGGAAAAGCTCCACAAGGGCATCTCTAAACAGGCGGATTTTAAGTATCCTCCTGTGCTGCCCATTGTATACTATGAAGGAAAAGAAGAGTGGACAGTACCGCAGAACTTTGCAGACAGAATCACAAACGGCCAGGATTTCCTTGAATACCTGCCGGATTTCAAATACTATCTGGTTCCGCTGAAAAACTACAGCAACAAAGAACTGATGGCAAAGAAGGACGAGATATCGCTTGTTCTGATGATCAACAAAGTGCAGACCAAAGAAGATATTGAAGCATTTCGGATGCTTCCCGCCAAGGATATCGAAGCAATTGTCAAAGATTCTCCAGAACACCTTGTGGCAATCATTGCCGATATCTTACTGGCTTTTCTGCTGAAAGTAAATGTCCCTGTCTCAGAGGCAGAACATCTGACGGATAAAGTGAGGGAAAAGAAAGTGGCTGAATTATTTGAAAATATGGAAAAACTGGATATCCAGGCAGAACGCAGAAATACAGAAGAGCAAAGACAAAGAGCAGAAATAGCAGAACAAAAGGCCAGAATGGCAGAACAAAAGGCTGAAATGGCGGAGCAAAAGGCTGAAATGGCGGAGCAAAAGGCTGAAACAACCATCTCCTTATTAATAGAAAGCTATCGCATTGCAGGGATGTCACGCGATTCCGCTTTAAAAAATCTTATGGAAAAACTCGGCTTGAAAGAAAAAGACGCGAGAGCCAAAGTAACCCACTATTGGGACAATCACAATGCTTGCAATAGCTAAACTTCATTTTCTCAGGCTATGGCATTTCATCAATTGTCAGTGCCTCTTGCAAGGGCACTGACAATCAAAAAGCACTGCTGCCGTTGACGGCAGCTTCCTCTACTGCCTGCAAAACCACAGTTGCACTGTGTATTTTGCAGACAGTATGATTCCGCAGACCTGACAAACTATCAAATCACTGCAATTGTCCCAACCTCTGGATCACCTGTTCCATCATTTGTGTATACTTTGCAAGCTTCTCCCGCTCAGCCGCAACTTTTTCCTCCGGTGCCTTGGACAGGAACCTCTCATTTGACAACATACCGTTCACTCTCGCAAGCTCTCCCTCCAACCGTGTCTGTTCTTTTTGCAAACGTTCGATTTCCTGGGCAATATCCACCAGTTCTGTAAAGGGAATATACAATGTAGCGCCAGGGATTACCACAGAGACAGCGTCCTGTGCAATGCCGGACTTATCCCCCTGTATGGACACCTCACTTGCCTTGGCAAGAGAAGCGAAAAACAACTTGCCTTCTGTGAAGGTGTTCCGAATTCCTTCATTCTCGCTGACCACATATACACCCGTTTTGCGCCCAGGCGCCACATTCATCTCGCTGCGCACATTCCGAATGCCGCGGACTGCCTCCTTAATGGTCTCAATATCCCTCTCTTCCTTAGCAAAGCAGCGTTCTTCCGTGAACACAGGCCATTTGCTGATCATAATGGATTCTTCCTTACTTTGCAGCGTGCAGAAAATTTCCTCCGTGATAAATGGCATATAGGGATGAAGCAATTTTAACGCATCAATCAAGACCGTTTTCAGCGTCCATAGTGCCGCATTCCGGCTGGCGGCACCGACGGCACCTTTCATTTCCTTTGCCTTTTCTTCATCGGAGACAGCTTCCGTTCCTTTTGCATCATACAGACGAGGTTTTACCATCTCAATATACCAATCACAGAACTCATCCCAGATAAAGTCATAAACCTTTTGTACCGCAATGCCCAGTTCAAAGCTTTCCATATTGTCGGTCACATCTCTTACCAGGGTATTCAGCCTGGAAAGAATCCACTTGTCCACAGGTTGTAAATCCGAAACAGCAGGTTCTGTTATTTCTATGGCCTTTTCTCCTTCCACAGACTTCCCCTGTTCCATATTCATCATAATAAAACGGGAAGCATTCCACACTTTGTTGGCAAAATTACGGCTGTTTTCCACACGCTCATAATAGAATCTCATATCATTTCCGGGTGCATTGCCGGTAATCAGTGTCAACCGCAGTGCATCGGCGCCGTATTTCTCAATAATCTCCAACGGATCAATACCATTGCCAAGAGACTTGGACATTTTGCGCCCCTGACCGTCTCGTACCAGACCATGGAACAACACCGTATGGAAGGGCTTCTCCCCCATATGCTCATAACCGGAGAAAATCATTCTGATTACCCAGAAGAAAATAATATCATATCCTGTCACAAGCACATCCGTCGGATAAAAATAGTTCAAATCTTCTGTCTGTTCCGGCCAGCCCAGTGTCTCAAAAGGCCAGAGTGCGGAGGAAAACCATGTGTCCAAAGTATCCGGGTCCTGGGTGAAATGCGTACAGCCGCATTTCGGACAAATTTTCGGCATTTCCCCGGCAACTACAACTTCCTTACATTCGTCACAATAATAAGCCGGAATTCTATGTCCCCACCAGAGCTGACGGCTGATACACCAATCTCTGATATTGTCTGTCCAATTGTAATAAATCTTCTCCATCCGCTCCGGAACCAGCCTGATACTGCCGCTCTTCACTGCCTCTACCGCCGGCTTGATCAACTCATCCATTTTCACAAACCACTGTTCTTTCACAAGAGGCTCAATGGTAGTCTTGCAGCGATCATGGGTACCTACATTATGAGAATATTCCTCAATTTTCACCAAAAGTCCCAGGCCCTCCAATTCCTCCACAATGGCCTTTCTCGCTTCATATCGTCCCATTCCCTGATATTTTCCGCCATTTTCATTGATGGTCGCATCATCATTCATGACATTAATCACAGGAAGATTATGACGTTTACCCACCTCAAAGTCATTAGGGTCATGGGCCGGGGTAATTTTCACCACACCTGTACCAAATTCCCTGTCCACATAGGTATCCGTCACAACGGGAATCACCCTGTTTACAATGGGCAGCAACACGCTTTTACCTGCCAGATGGGCATAACGCTCATCTTCCGGATGGATTGCCACCGCAGTATCCCCTAGCATCGTTTCAGGCCGAGTGGTTGCAAAGGTCAAAAACTCCGTATTGCTGGGTGTGCCGTCATCGTTCATCACAGGGTATTTGATATGCCAGAGATGCCCTGCCTGTTCCTGATATTCCACCTCCGCATCGGAAATGGAGGTATTACATACAGGACACCAGTTAATCATTCGGGCACCTTTGTAAATATACCCTTTCTCATGCATCTTGACAAATACTTCCGTGACTGCCTGATTGCAGCCCTCATCCATGGTAAAACGTTCCCTGTCCCAATCGCAGGAAGACCCCATTTTCTTTAGCTGAGATACAATGCGCCCGCCATACTCCTTTTTCCAATCCCATGCACGCTCTAAAAATTTCTCCCGTCCCAGGTCATTTTTGTCAATGCCTTCTTCTTTCAGCTTTTCAATAATCTTAACCTCCGTTGCAATAGAGGCATGATCTGTCCCCGGCTGCCACAGGGCATTGTAACCCTGCATCCGCTTAAAACGAATCAGAATATCCTGCATGGTATTATCCAACGCATGTCCCATATGCAGTTGTCCCGTGATATTTGGAGGCGGAATCACAATGGTAAAAGGTGTTTTGTCGTGATCCACCTCTGCGTGAAAATACTTATTTTTCAGCCATTTTTCGTACAATCTGTCCTCGATTCCCGCGGGATCATAAGTCTTAGCTAATTCTTTACTCATATTTGCTCCTTTCTCTGTTTACACTGACCAACATTCATCGCTTTTAAAACTGTCTTCCACATTCTCATGCCGCCAAAGGCGGCACAGACAATTCATGAACTGGTGCAAGTTCGGAGGAACGCTTCCGTTCAGTATTCCTGTTGACTTAACATTTCTCTCCACACCAAAATCGCCCTCTGCCAACTCTCGTCAGCAAAGGGCGTCATCAACGCGGTACCACCTTTGTTCACAGAAGGACATATTTTCATCCTGTCTGCCTCAGCGACTTCTGTCAAAGTCCTATCCTCTAACGTAGATAACACGTGGAACCTTACTTACTGCTCCTTTCAGGCTCCCGGCTTGGAAGCTACCTTCCGCATCCTTTCCTTCAAGCAGCCTCTCAGCGCCCATTCCAGGACAGCTGCTCTCTCTTTTAAGGGGTAATGCGTACTCCTCTTCGTCATAGCCTTTTACTTTCTATTGCCTAATATAATATACGCCATGGATTTTGTCAAGAAAAATTTCTCCATGCGAAATAATCCTCGAAAAAGTATATCTTTCCGTTTCTGCCGACAATACCATCTATAAAACTCACCTTTATGTTTTTCATTTGGAATATTATGTAACAGCAACTGGTCATTTCTTCCCGGAATGATAAGCATTTGCGATTTTTTTCAATGTACCGTTTAACCCTAATATCACGAAAATATCCCCCTTTTTCGTAGGATCATCTGCCGGAGGATTGACAAGCAACACCCCGCCCCGCTTAATAGCAATCACGTTTACGCCATATTTTTCACGCAATTTCAATTCCTTCAGATTTTTCCCCGTCCAACTGTCCAGCGCCGATACATCAGTAATAGAATATTCCGAAGTCAGTTCAATGGCATCAAACAGATTGTTAAACGCCAAATCATTTGCTAAATGGACACCCATTTCACGCTCGGGATAGACGATTTTGTCCGCACCCACTTTGGTCAAAATCTTACCCTGCATATCATCATAGGCTTTTGCAATAATCTGCCCAATGCCCTGTTCCTTAGCCCAGATTGCAGCCAGCACCGACGCTTCCAGACTATGTCCGATAGAAATCACCGCCCCGTCAAAATTTCTGCCGCCCAATTCTCTCAACGCATCCTCATTTGTCACATCCACGCACATAGCCAAAGTCACATACTCAGCAATCTGGTTCACCCTTTTCTCATTACGGTCAATGGCAAGCACTTTACACCCGTTTGCCTCCAACTGCCTGGCCATGCTGCTGCCAAACCTGCCCATCCCGATGACAATATACTCCTTTTGTGCATTTTTCTTCACAATCATTCCCATACCTTTCCATAACAATACTATCAAAATTCTCATTTCCTGCTGCCTTGCATTTTCCAACTGTTTTAACAGTTTATGCTTTAGCAGTTTACAAATCCTTGGATTTCCTTGACGAAAAGCGTCATTGACAGCACCATTCAAATATTAAAACGCTAAAGCCTGGAAACTTAAGCAGCTCTGGAAATTCTTAGTCATTGTACTTTGCCGGCTTAGAATTTCTTTGCGCACTTCCAAACATGCCGCCAACAGCGTCAGTGTCTCTGCAAGAGGCACAAACAATTGATGAACTGCCGCAAAAAATGACTTGGAAAATCTTCATTTCCTTCACACTTATCCAATGATAACCTTACTCTCCGCACAAGTAATATCTCCTGCAGGCTTTTGGTGGTTGAATGCCAATGCCAAAGTAATCGGTCCAATCCGCCCCAAATACATAGTCAGGCACACCAACAGCTTCCCCGCAGGCTTCAGCGCACCGCTCAATCCCCTTGACAACCCCACCGTGGCAATAGCGGAAGTCATCTCATACAAAGTATCCAGGAAATCACTGCCCTGAACTGCCAGAAGCGCTGTCGTCAGCACAAACAATGCCGTAAAGCTGAAAGTGACAATTGCCACACATCTGCGGATGGTTTCATCCGCAATTCTCCGGTGCATCACAATCACATCCTTCCTCCCCTTAATATTGGCAAACATGGAGGCAAATAGCAGGATGACCGTTACCGTTTTGACACCGCCGGCCGTCCCCGCCGGAGAACCGCCTATGAACATCAGCACCAAATACACCAGACAGGAACCCGGCCTGAAACACTCCTGGGGTATGGTTGCAAACCCCGCAGTGCGCAAGGTAACAGACTGAAACAATGCCGCCATCAGCTTCCCCGGCCACCCCATATTGCCCAACGTATCCGGATTATCATATTCAAAAATCAGTGTCAAAACAGCACCAACTAAAATCAGTGAAACTGTAGCCAGAAGTACAAGTTTTAACTGTAAATTTCCTTTGCGGGTATCCTGCACATGCCCGTGTTGCAGCCGTCTTGAAGTTAGCCTTGCAATTTCCCAATATACCGGAAATCCAAGTCCGCTGACAATTATCAGGAAAATCGTAGTCATATTCAACATCACATTGTCCGCATATGCGCAAAAGCTATTCCCACCCAGAAGATCAATCCCTGCGTTACAGAAAGCCGACACAGCATGAAAAATACTATACCAGATTCCTTGGATACCAAATTCAGGAACGAAAACAAAAGCATAACCTATGGCACCGATACCTTCCAGACAAAGAGTCACTTTCATGATCTGCATGGTCAATTTTACCAGTCCGGACAAAGTATCCAGATTATAGGCGTTTTGAATCAATATTCTTTCAGACAGCGTAATTTTGCGGCGGAACAGACACAGAACCATTGTTGTAAATGTGACAATTCCCAGACCGCCGAATTGAATCAACAACAAAATCACTATCTGTCCAAATGCAGAAAAAGTCTGCCCTATATTCACCGTAGACAACCCTGTAACACAGACACTGGACACCGCCACAAACAATGCGTCCAGCACACCTATTTTCTGTCCCTGTTTTACACTGAAGGGAAGGCTGAGACATATGGTTCCAAGGATTGCCCCCAGAAGAAATCCCAGCATAATAATACTGGTAGTGGTAAGTTTATGTCTTCTCATATGATCACCCGCCGATTCTCAGGCCTCTTCCCCTCCCATCATAACAAGGCACTCTTTCCGATAAAAGCATACCCCGTAAATCGTAATATCCAAATAGCCCTCATGCACAAGCTCTGCCCGATAATTCTCTCTTACCGCCTGCTCTATAGCCTCCTGGCAGCACATTTCCATCTGACGAAATTCCTTTGCAACCTTTATCTCGAAGATAAATGCCTTACCACGTACAGAAGGCGCCCGCATCACTATATCCGGCCTTCCGTTCCCGCTTTCACGATTTGAAAGAACACGATATCTCCCCGCACCCTTTAAAAGCCCCGTCAGAAAACCATGATAATAATTTTCCGCATAATCGAAGAAACTGATGGTATCCTGCAATTGCTCGGAAAGAAAATTGCCCAACACCTCGCAATTCCCCTTTTCCGCCGCCAAAAGCAGCTCTGAACGATCCATGGCCCTTATTTTTTTGTCAAACCAGGAAAGAACCGTATTTTTATAGATATAGCGTATCTCTTCGTTGGGAATCGTCAGATTCAAATAGATTTGATTGCCCTCAAACCGCTGCCCGCTGCTTTTCAAATAACCGGTGAAGAACAGGAAATTCCATAAATTATCCTGAGATTCATGTATATCTCCATATGTGATGTCCTCATGCACCTGTTTCTCGATCATTCCGCCCTCAATCAAATGCTCAATCTCTTCCCTCATCTCGAAATCCGCCTTCTCAACCAGCTCCTTTATAATGCTGTTCGAAGAAGTATTGGACCAATAGGGCTTGGGAAAAAACTCCGTCTTATGCCGATTCTCATTCACATAATAAATAATACTCCAGGGATTATAGACTTCCTTGCTGCCAAATAAATATCCGTCATACCATTCCCTGACTTCCTCCATCCTGTGGGCCAATCCATACTCTGTCAGCATTGCCTCCACTTCCTGATCCAAAAATCCAAAAGCCTCCGCATAGTCATCCCGCAGAATAGAAACCACATCCAGATTATTCAACCCCGTAAATATGCTTTCCTTGCTGATTCGTAAACATCCTGTCACTACCGCAAACTCCAATGCGTCATTTGTCTTTAACGCGGACTCGAACAGGGAACGGACAAAATCAACCATCTGGTCATAAAATCCTGCAAAATAAGAATTTTCCAATGGCACATCATACTCATCAATCAGAATAATCACATTGCTGTTATGGTATTTTTTCAGACACCGGGACAAAAAGGCCAATGCCGTGGCATAATCAGCAGCTTCTGCTCTCTTCCCTATGATATCCTGGAACTTCTGTACTTCATCTTCCCGGAGTACCCCATCCTGTAACACATACATATGCCTTCCAAACTCTTCCGCAATGGCATCCTGTAAAACATGGTATGCCATCTCATAGTTTGGCTGCTTCGCTGATTTCAATGTCAGATTGATCACAGGATACTTCCCCTGCTTTTCCATATAACATTCTCCGCATTCGTTGATTTTCTTTCCTTCAAAATAGCGGCGGTTATCTATCTTGTTTCCCTCCTGATCCCTCTCATCCTCAAAAAATGTCTTTAACATGCTGAGTGCAAGTGTCTTGCCAAACCTGCGCGGCCTGGTAAAAAGGCTGACTGAGGCTCCCACATCCAAAATTTCCTTGATGAGCAGTGTCTTGTCCACATAATAATAATTTCCTTCCATCATTTTCTTATAAAATTCCACCCCTATGGGAACTGGTCTTTCCATCCTTATACTCCTCCCTGTAAAAAAGCTTAGAGCCTTAATTCGTTTTCATATATTTCAAATGTATGATCGTCAAAAAGTATCCACTTTATGATATCCAACTTGCCCGGATTGGCACTAATAAATCTCTTCACAGTATCAACTGCAATCTTTGCCGCTTCAGCCACCGGAAAATGATAGATTCCCGTAGAAATGGACGGAAATGCCACACTCCTTATCCCATTCTCCACAGCAAGTTCCAGGCAGGACCGGTAACTGGAAGCAAGCAATTCGCGTTCCTTTGATTTACCTCCATTCCAATGAGGTCCCGGTGTATGAATAATATACTCACAGGGCAAATGGTATGCCTTCGTGATTTTTGCCTTTCCAGTCTTGCAGCCGTTCAGGAGACGGCACTCTTCCAGCAGCTCCCTCCCGGCGGCACGATGAATCGCCCCATCCACACCTCCGCCGCCAAGCAGACTGGTGTTTGCGGCATTTACAATTGCCTGCACATTATGATCTTGGGTGATATCCCCCTTCACCGCCATAAGTTCCGTCCTACAGGTATTTCCCAGCCGTTCCTCCAATTTGCCGTTTCCATCCTGCCCGCTTTTCTCTGAAAATCGGGAACGCAAAAACATCATGATCTCTTCCACATTGTGGTCAACAGGTTTTGTTCCATCCACACGAATAACCGGAACACGAAGGGATTTCAGCCAATCTTCCACATCCTCTTCCCGTCGGTGCTCAACCATATCAAAAAAACGTTTCTCTTTTTCATACAAATCTCCGCCGGGAAAAATTCTATCACCAAACTTTTGAAAAGACCTGTCTTTTACACGCTTCATTCTGATATCTTTCGGAACACTGATCCATACTGCTCCGGTGAACATGGATACAATTTCGTCACCATAGTTTCCTGTTACCGAAGCCAATACGAACTCCGGATATTGTTTCATATCCTCCAATAATAGCTCACTCACTTGATCTCTTGTCCGGGCAGATGCGTACCTATAGTCCGGATCTGTTTTGTCAAAATAGTAATCTTCAATATCCGCAAATTTGTAGCCCATTGCTTCGGCAAGTGTTTTACCCAATGTACTTTTTCCGGCACCATTTCCGCCACACACAATCACTCTGTTCACCATTGTAACCTCCAGCCTCTTTTCCTGATTCCATACAGCCTTCCCTGACTTAATAAAATCTATTGTATCATATGTGAAAAATCAGCACAATGGCAAATTGGCTTCTGTCTTAAACTTGTTTTTCAGGCAAAAAAAGCCGCCGCACCAGTTGATTTCTCATCCTGCTGCGACGGTAAAACAATCAATGCACTGCTAGCCTTAAATCCATTTCGCCAGCCGTTCAAACAAATTCTGCATCATCTTTTCTGCTATTTCTTCCGCCGTATATAACGGTCCTCCCGGATATTCACAGAAAATGCTTTCCTCATGATACTCTGAATGTGTTTTTTGATATATCCGGTCATATGGATTGGATAGTTTGATAAGCTTTGCCTTATTTGCCTCTATCAATTCCTCCTGCATTTTCATCATTTCTTCCCTGGTGTAGAGCTTATTTCCCAGAGAGTTCATATATTTTGCCCACTGAATCTTGCCTCTGTCAACATACATGGAATCACCTTCGGAAACAGTGTAATTGGGCACTCCGCGATCTGTTCCCTCATAAAATTTCATAAAGCCTTCTATATCGATTTCATCATTCAGGAAATCCTGCCAGAAGTTTTCGTGAGCGGCAAACCTCAGATTATCCTCCCTGTCAAATCTGTCCAGAAATTCCATGACCCTACTGTAGTCTTCTTTGTTTTCAAAAGTAATTGACCACTCATACCCTTGGCTCTGCCCCGCTTTTCTACAGAAAATGCCCTCTGCCGTGTACCATGTGATATACATAATATCATCCTGCCCGGAAACCGAATCTGGGTATGTACATTTGGTGAACTCTGACACCAAGGCATTGATTCCTTCGGCTGCCCCTGCTATTTTCTCCGCGGCTTCCGCCATCTCCGCTTTTCCTGGCCTTTCTGATGCTTCCGCCATCTCCCTTTCTACTCGCTCCACCTCTTCGGTTCTTTTTTCCAGTTCTTCTTTTACCAGTTCCTTCAATGCATCTTCTACATCATCAAACTTTTTCAGAAATTCTTCCCATTCCTTTATGGTAAAAGAGCTGCTGCCGATTTGGAAACTTGCCTCCGCATCACCATTTTGAATCAGTACGAAGATTTCCTCCATCCTCTCCCGGATAAACTGCATAAAATCAATGACTTCCGTGGCATGCGCATTACCTGTCTTATCCAACTCACCATCTGAATCATCCTCTGCTTCGGTATTTTCTACTTTATCTTCCGAAGCATTTTGCTCCTCCTGCAATTTTTCCAATTTCAGGATAAACCTCTGGTAAAACGCACTCTCTTCTTCCAGCTCCTTCTGTACCTTGGAAGTCCTCTTAAGTTCCAAAGGGAGCGGATATTCTAACGCCTGCAGTGCCTCCTTTGCCGCTTTCAAGGCAGCTTCTATAGTATTACCTGACGCATCTCCATCCCAATACTTTGTAAAACGTCTTATCATAGCGGAAGTCATATGGGTGAACATGTCATTGTCCATTCCATTTGCGCCGCTTTCCCCCGCCGCTTCCAGCCATGCCTTCAACACACTTCCGGGTATGTTTAGTTCATACCGGGAAAACGTATCCGCTGATTTATCCTCTATTTTGAGCTGATCCCAATCCACATGCTGTATACTGAAATGACTGAGCGTTGTCACAAGCTTCTGACCATTTAAATATTGGCTGTAAATTCCTGCTTGAGAATAATCGTCTGTCATCTGGTTCATGATATTGATCCAGTCATGCTTTGCATTCACAAAAGAGTCCCAGTCCTCATTACCTTCCCAATATCCGTTCATTTGTGCATTGTCCGCATACGTTTTCATCTGATGGTAAGAGCCAAAAGTGCCCCCGTCTGAGATTCCCTGATCATCCGAATAACTCAAAAGCGCAAACATCTCAAGTTGTGAAGCATTCCGAGGATCGATGTTCTTCACATCTATCTTATAAGATACCCACTCCCCTCCATAATCGGAAGTCACCTGTATGACAGGATGATCCGCTGTGGAGTCCGCCGCATACTGCGCTTTCATGCTATAGCTTTGATTGGTGTCCCCATAGGGAATTCTGGCAAGCCCAATCACTTTGCTGCAATTTTTACACCCCTCCTCTGTTATTTGCGCCGTTTGGGAAATATTATTGCAAAATTCCTCCGTCACACTGGTTGTCCTCCGATACGCATAGGCTGACCCCGCATATCCGGACTGTACTGCCCCTAATGCCATCATTTCTCCTTTCCGCAGTTCTTCCGTCATTCAGAACTGCACCACTTTCCTGAAAGGACCAAGTGGTTCATATGTGATATGATGAATCCTTTCGGCACAAAAAAGAGCGTCCAAACACATTCATTCCGTTGATTTGCACGCTCTCCATAGCTAATGATAGAATTCATCAATTATTATATCGGCAGTTTATTATAAATGATTTAGAGGACATGATAACAATAAAGTAATAATCATATGCTATCCACATTTATTACTTTTCCTTAAAATAGTAATACCCATATGCCGGTATCACAATCTCTCCAAGCTCCCTTTCCTCACCGGAAAGCATATCCACATATTTGCCATTCACCTGATTTAATATCACCTTTTTGTCATATTCACTGAAATTAAACAGGCCAATCACCTTGTCACCATCCAGATACCTTCCCATGCATAACACGGCTCGTTCCCCTGTTTCCACCGTCCAGGCATCCGCGTTTGATACAAACACCTTTTCCTTTTTCCGAATCTGTTCCAATTGACTAAGCCCCTGAAAAAGCTTCCCTGCCACTGTGTCATAATTTGATATATTCTCAGCCAGCGCCCAATCCATCTTCCCCCGATGAAGATATCTGGAATCAGCCGCTTTGGTCGGGTCTTCTTTATAAGTATAGTCATTTACCTGTCCTACTTCATCTCCGCTGTACAGCACCGGAATCCCGGACTGCATAAACATATAGGCATGAAGCATGATATCCAGCCTGACCGCTTTTTCCAGTGCCCCGGCGCCATGCTTGGTTCCGCACTTTTCCGCTTCCACGGCGCCATGCTTGGTTCCGGCCTTTTCCGCTTCCACGGCGCCATGCTCAGTTCTGGCCTTTTCTATCCCGCACATAGATGCCGTAGTACCGCAGAATCTGGCGTCCCCTGTCACAGGGTCCGCATTGTATAGCTCTCCCCGGCTGTTGCTGGCACCTGCATATCCCTGAAAATAGTCATTCAAATATTGCTTATGGGAACGTTCCTCCATGCCTTCTTCCAGCAATGTACCATAATCAAGCCCCCAACCAATATCATCATGACAGCGAAGATAATTCAAAAAAGTATACTCCTTTGGCAGGGAATTCACAATGTCAAGCTGCTTTTTCAGCAGGCGCACGTCTCTGGTTGCAACCGTATGCCAGGTGGTTGCCATAGTGGTGACATTATACAACATATGACACTCCGGCTTCTCCACCGTACCGAAATAAGGCACTACCTTCTTCGGCTCCATCACCACTTCTCCCAACAGCAGAACCCCAGGACAGACGATCTCGGAAATCATACGCATCATACGTACAATCGTATGCACCTGTTTCAAATTGCGGCAGGATGTATGCAGCTCCTTCCAAATATACGGAACCGCATCAATACGAATAATGTCAATCCCCCGATTGGCCAGATACAGGAAATTGTACATCATCTCATTAAAAACCCTTGGATTCCTGTAATTCAGATCCCACTGATAGGGATAAAAAGTGGTCATCACATAATGTCCCGCATCCGGAAGCCAGGTAAAATTCCCTGGTGCCGTGGTGGGAAACACCTGCGGAACCGTTTTTTCATATTGGTCAGGAATCTCCCTACTGTCATAAAAGAAATAACGGCTCATATACTCCCCTTCTCCCTGACGGGCTTTTCTTGCCCACTCATGATCTTCGGAAGTATGATTCATCACAAAATCCATGCACACATGAATCCCCTTTTTATGACAGGCAGCCGTAAGATCTTCCAAATCCTCCATGGTTCCCAGCTTCTCCTGCACCTTTCGGAAATCCGATACGGCATATCCTCCGTCGGAACGTCCCTCCGGGGTATCCAGGAAGGGCATCATATGAATATAATTCACATTGCATTTCTCAAGATAATCCAGCCGAGCCTTCACTCCCTGCATATTCCCGGCAAAATTATCAATATAAAACATCATTCCCAGCATACATTTCTGCTGATACCAATCCTTATGAGATTCCCTCTCCAAATCTGCAGACTTCAATTCATCCTTCCGCTCTGTATAGAATCTCTCCATACGATCACATAATTCCGCAAACATGGAACCATTATCATACAGTTCCATATAGAGCCACCGCAGCTCATCCAGATGCCTGCCAAACCGTTGTTGATATATTTTCTCCCCATCCATTCCCTGCTTGTTGTTTTTCATTGTTTCTACTCTTTCCCTATGGCTTTTCTTACTCTTTTTCTATTACTTTTTCCACTAAACTCTTTCCTTGTGACTTTTCTTACACTCTTCTTATACACTTTTCTATGCTTATTACAATAACATTCATAATATTCTCTGCATAAAATAAGCTCTTATTATTTGCCATTACCCAGGTCAGGGCGTGCAGACCATACCACCATAAAAAAACGGAATGAATTGTCAAACACGCCCTGACTCTATGATTAATATCCTTCATCTATCCTGACATTTTTACCATTTCCCAACGATTATGTCATACAACAGGAACCCTACCCCCATCAGTTCACATCTGATTCCTGTACCATAAACAATTCCATTTCATGCGCAACATACTCTCCCAACACAACCGGCATCGGCATCCCCGCCTCCATCAGCGCAGAACCATAATACCGTTTTCCTGTATCCGCATCTTCATATAATGCCTCCCTCTTTAATCCCTTCAATTTCACATAATTCACTGTCATATTCCCATGAATTTCCAACATGACCACATGAAGCAGCACTCTGGTCCCATCTTCCGAGCGAAACTCCCATGCAGCGAAAGAATCTTTGAATGGATTGGACAAACGGTAATAATCCCCTTTCCGAATCAGCTCTGCATGCCTCTTATATGTTCTGACCTGCTCTTTTACCTCTTCTTTCTCTTCTTCCGTCAGCTTTCCCGGGTCCAGTTCATAGCCAAAGGTACCCGCCATTGCCACCACACCCCTTGTATGCAAACTTGTGCTGCGCCCTGTCTGATGATTGGGCACCGCCGACACATGGGACCCTACCGTGGAAATCGGATATAGGAAAGATGTCCCATACTGAATACGTATCCGATCTACCGCATCTGTATTATCGCTGCACCATATCTGAGGCGTATAATACATCATACCCGCATCAAATCTTCCGCCGCCGCCGCTGCAGCCTTCTATTAAGATATCCGGGTATCTCTGAAGCAGCTTCTCCAGGAAATCATATACCCCTAGCACATAGTCATATGCAGCCTTTCCCGGTGCATTTTCCGAAGAATACACTTCCGCAATGCTTCTGTTCATATCCCATTTGACATATTCTATGGTTCCCTGATCCAAAACTTCACATATCCTGTCAAAGATGAAGCCCCTCACTTCCTCTCTGGAGAAATCCAGAACCAATTGGTTTCTGCAGCGTACCGGCTTTCTGCCCGGAATCTGAAATGCCCAATCGGGATGTTGTCTATAGAGATCACTATCTTCCGAAACCATCTCCGGCTCAATCCAGATACCGAATTTCACGCCAAGCCCATGAATTTTTTCCGTCATTTCTCTCAGCGAACATCCCAGCTTCCGCTCATTGACCTGCCAATCGCCCAGCCCACTGTTATCATCGTCCCGCTTTCCAAACCAACCATCATCCATAACCACCATATCAATCCCAAGAGCTGCGGCATCCTCCGCCAGCCTGCAGATGGTTTCTCCGCTGAAATGAAAATAGGACGCTTCCCAGCTATTGAGCAGCACCGGCCTTGGCTGATCCCGGTATTTTCCCCGACAAATATGATCCCTGATACAGCGATGAAATTGCAGAGACAGTTCGCCTAAACCTTTGTCCGTAAAGCTGAGTATGGTCTCTGGAATCACCAGACTTTCCCCCGCCCCCAAAGGATAATGGAGCAAATCACTGTGCAGTCCTAACACCACCCTGGTCTGCTCAAACTGGTCTTTCTCCGCCTCACACATAAAATTACCGCTGTATACGAAAACCATGCCATAACAATTTCCATAATCCTCTGTGGTACCCTTACCGGCCAGAATCACAGCCGGATTGTACTGATGGCTGGAAGTTCCTCTGCGGCTTCCAATCACATGGCTCCCATGAACAATTTCCCTGCGCTGCAGATTGCGCTCCATAGCATGTCTCCCCCAGAAACTAAGCAAATCATAGTCCCCGGTCAGAAAGTCAAGACAGGCAGAGGCGGCCTTTTCCACCATAATGCTCCCAGTGCCATGATTGATAATCTTAACACTCCTTGTAATAATATCTTCCTGCTCCAACACGCCATATAAAAGCTGCACCTGCACCTTGCTCACAGAATCCTCTAACAGAATCTCCAAAGTCTGCGCCTCATCCTCCGACGCATACACCGCCGGAAGTCCCTTTAACGCATATTTTCCCTGAGATATCTTATGGCTGACATAACGCAGGTCACAACCAACAATGCCATCTTCATTGCGAAGAATCAATGCCGTATTTCTGAAATCCCCCGTCCCCATGACCGGATATTCCTGAGGCTGTACATCCATGGAATATGTTCTGTCTCCGCCTGTGTCAGAAGGATTCCCGGAAAACCCCCGGTCATAATAGGTCAGCAGGTAATCCATGCAGCCGTCAACCCGTCCCCCATAATACAAATGCAGCAGAAACCCAAACGCATCTACTTTCATCTGATATGTTGTATGTTTCGTATGCAGCGTAAAAATGCCCTGTTCCTGTTGATAATCAATTGCCATATCTTTATTCTCCTATTCCAGTTCCGCAGATGTCCCTCCATCACCCATTGACTGAGATGTATTTCCGGCCGCTAAGTTCATTCGGCCTTAAATCCATCTGGGTGACGGATGTACATCTGCTGTTTTTATTCCAGTTCCGCAGATGTCCGGCCGGCACCCAATAACTGAGAAGGATTTCCGGACGAACATCTGCTGTTTTTATTCCAGTTCCGCAGATGTCCGACCGGCACCCAATAACTGAGAAGGATTTCCGGACGAACATCTGCTGTTTTTTTTCTGCTCTGCATCTATGTCTACTATATATCAAACCAGCCAGATACAATACATATTTTGGCGCAGTTGCCACTTAATGTCAAGGGGGCTGATTACATTTTTATCCTTACCCCCTGAGACTGATAAACCATGACACTGTTACAGGGATACACTGAGCGTTTCAGACAATTCACTTCTGCATATTCAATATTCAAATGCCCAACCGCAAGAACAGCAATCTGGATACTTATTTCACTGCTCCATTGGTAACACCATTCAAAATCTGCTTCTGACAAATCATATAAAATATCAAAATCGGAATCAGCGAAAGCAGATAGGACGCAAACGCCAGATTATAATTGGTTCCAAACTGAGACTGGAAATTTAATTGTGCCAGGGGCAGTGTATTCTCACCGGAACCTGCCATAATGATCAACGGCGTCATCACATCATTCCATACTGCCAATGCCGTGATTACCGCCACCGTAGCGTGCATGGGCCCCATAATGGGAAAAATAATCTTCCAATAAGTCTTCCATGTGGAAGCGCCGTCCACCCTGGCCGCCTCTTCCAATGCCATAGGAATATTCACAAGGTACCCGGAATACAGCATAATATTCATTGGCATATAGAACACCACATACAGAATAATGACCCCCGCCCAATTCGCCAGCCTAAGCTCTGCGGTCTGTTTTGCCAGAGGCATCATCAAAATGGCAAAAGGCACGAACATACCGCTGACAATGAACAGATATACAAAACCATAAAATTTGCTGTGTGCCTTATTCCTGCCCAGCGCATACCCCATAAGAGAATGCACGAGAACGGATAATACCACTGTGAGCACCGAAATCACCAGACTGTTCTTCAGAGAATGCCAGAAATCTGTCACCTCCATAGCCTCCCTGAAGTTATCAAAACTCCAGGTCTTCGGCAGGGATAGTATTCCGCTGATGCTGGTGGTCATTTCCGAAGGCTGTTTAAACGCAATCACTATAGTCATATACAGCGGGAATATAATCGTGGATAGGCCGAGTATCAGCAGAACCAACGCAACTTTATTCGTTTTACCGATTGTAGATGTATGTTTCATAGCTGTTCCTCCTTTGAACCGGAAAATTTCATCTGCGCAACGGAAATGATAACGATCACAATAAAGAATACCACCGCGTTCGCACTTTGAAATCCAAACTGTCCTCCCGACATACCATTGTTATAAATGAGATAAGAAATGGATTCCGTACTCTGGGCAGGACCTCCTTTGGTCAATGCCACAATCTGATCAAATACCATCAGAAAATTCTTCACACACAATACCATATTGATCGAAAAGAAAGGAATGATCAACGGGAATGTCAGGTAACGGAACTGCTTCCATCCTGTGGCCCCGTCCAGCCCGCCGGCCTCATATACATCCTCCGGCACTGTCTGCAGACCCGAAATGTAGATAATGGTATTCATCGCAATTGCCTGCCATGCGCATACAATCATAACACCAATCCATGCCTTGTCAGGACTGGACAAAATACTTTTAGAAAGAGCCGTGATTCCGGTCATATCTGCCAGCGCCGGAATAATGTAGGTAAAAAAGTAATTGAAAATATAGCCTACCACCAATGAACCCAATATATTTGGCAGAAAATACGCGCCGCGGAAAAATCCTTTTGCCCGAATTTTACTGTTCAATGCCATAGCTAGAAGCATACTGATCACATTGACCACAATGGTCGTCACCAGCGCCAGTTTAATTGTAAATAAGTAGGATTTTCCTACACGGGCATCGGTAAACAAATCAATATAATTCCGCAGTCCAACCCAGTCATATTTACCAAAGCCCCTGAAATTGGTAAAACTGTATATCACGCCACGTATTAACGGAATAGTGTTAAAACATACAAACAAAGCCAAAATCGGAACGGTAATCAATAAAAATGTTCGCTGTCTATCATTTTTCATTTTCTATCTCCTTCTCCTGTTTGATATCCATACAACATGCTGCAATCCACTTCCTTCTGATTCATACTTCCCATCATACCGCCTCAGCGACACACACAATGAACGAACTGCCGCCATCCGGAAGAACGCTTTGGTCGGCATCCATTTCATTGTCCTTGCTCATATTCCTGTACCAGGCGGATAATGTCTCTGTTATACCGCTGCCAGTTAGTATCAAAATTCGTAAGGAAGGCATCTACATCCTTTTGAAGCAGGAAAGTCTGCAGCAACGCATCCACAGACATTTCCGAAGGATAGTAATGATCCTGGTAATCCGTCATATTACCTTCTTCGATAAAAGAAAGCATCCCATCCAACATGGACGCCAATTTGAACTCTCCTTTTTTGCAGGGAACCGCATTCTGCGCATCAATATATTTCTGTACATTCTCATATTCCAGAAGGAAATCCAGAACCTCATAGGCAGCTTCCTTATTTTCGCAATCCGCCATGACACAGAAGCCTAAATCAATTCCCGAATTCAATGTCCGATCCTCTTTGTTGTCACTTGCAGGCATGACAAAGGAATCAATATTCAAATCCGGATTCACGGACAATATCTGCGGTGCCGCATAGCTTCCAATGGGATACATTGCCGATTCTCCTCTGGCAAATGCGGTACATGCGTCATTATATCCATAAGCAAAAGGATCCGCAGGGCCATAAGGCAGCAGACTCAAATATTTCTCCGATACATCCCTATATTCCTGAGTAAATGTGGTCTGCCCCTTGTTCACCTGCTTTGCCGTATCCGAAGGGGACAGCTCCACCGCCATGGCATTCCAGGGTGCAAGACAGGTCCAGGTATCCTTGAAGCCAAAATAAAACGGAAGAATCCCCTCCTTCTGAATATCCTCACATAATTGCATCAATTCACTCCATGTCTCCGGAATCTCCCATCCATGTGCCGCAAACATATCTCTGTTGTACAGAATTCCGGCTGCATTTGCCACATATGGCACAATGTAGGTGCCTTCTGTGGGAACCAATTCCAGCGACTCGGCAATATCCAGATATCCCTGATTGATATCCTGCAATCCCTGATAATCCCCCACATCTGCCAAAATCTGCGCATCCACAAAATAGGAATAATTGATGTCACCGCCGATTCCTATGATATCCGGATAATCCTCCCGGATAAACCTGGTCTTCAAAATAGTCATTGCGTCATTGGGGGAACTGATTGTCAGATGAATCCTGTCATTGGCCGCATTGAATTCCTCTTCCACGGTCTTAAAGTAATTTGCTGCTTCCGGTTTATACTGGACAATTTCGATTTCTATTTTGTCCGATTCCGCACCGCATCCCTGCAAGAAGAATGAAGCAGCCAGGCAACCCAATGTCAGCCCAAAACATTTTAACCTTTTTCCTTTCATGACATTTCTCCTCTCTTTTACTATGTAAGTAATTGGTTATAAACATGATAACATACCATTATGCTATCAATAAATACCACTGTTTTACATGTTTTATGCCTTTTTGCAACTTTTTATGATAATATTTGAAATCATGTAGCATTTTGGTATATAATGAAATGAAACATTAAAGTTTACGACTTTTGATATTGGATGGCCAATCATATTTCACTGCATTTTGGTTGCCATTATTTTAGAAAAAAACGCTTGCCAAAGGAGAATTTTATGAGTGAAGTTATTTTTTCGGTTTTTCCAAATGAAAATTTTGTAGATTTGGGATTGTATCAGTTTGGCTGGGAACAATGTGATCCCTCTCATTCCTTTGGCCCTGCTGCCAGAAATCATTACCTGTTCCATTATTGCCTCTCTGGTACAGGCACCCTCTATGCACAAAACGGACGGAAAGAATCCGATGCCTTCCAGATCAAAAGCGGCCAGGGCTTTATGATTTTTCCCCATCAAGTCTGTACTTATATTGCGGATTATGAACTTCCCTGGGAGTATGTATGGCTGGAATTTGACGGGCTCCGGGTCAAGGAGGCCATTGAATTGTCCGGACTGACACCGGAACAGCCCGTTTACAAAGCGCGTTATAAAGATATTGCCGCAGCAATGAAAGATGAAATGCTCTATATCGTAAACCACAAGGAGGAATCCTCTTTTCATTTAATCGGACATCTCTATCTGTTTATGGACAGCCTTGTCCGTTCCTCCACTTCCACCCACATCAGCAAAGGAAATAATCTGCGCGATTTCTATCTCAAGGAAGCCTTTTCCTTTATTGAACAGAACTTCCAGAATGATATCTCCGTGGAAGATATTGCAGCTTTCTGCGGCTTGAATCGCAGCTATTTCGGGAAAATCTTCCACGAAACCATGGGCAAGACGCCTCAGGAATTCCTGATTTCCTACCGAATGACAAAAGCCGCTGAACTGTTAAAGCTCACCGGCTTATCCATAGGCGATATCGGAAATGCGGTTGGATATCCCAATCAACTGCATTTTTCCAGAGCCTTTAAAAATGTATATGGGATTTCTCCCAGACAATGGCGATATGAAAACGGAGGGGGACGGAATACATAAAATATAAGCGGCCTTCTTACATTTTTTCATTTTCCTATTGACTCTAACATTACGTCATGGTTTATGATGAATGTACCTAAGAGAGGTGAGAAAAGGATAATGGATATGCGTGGAATCACTCCGCAAACTATGAAGAACAAACTCCATAAAGAGGTACAAACCATGACGGACAAACATCGAAAAGAGGCCCAAGCCATGACGGACATTCTCCAAAAAGAGGCTCAAGCCATGACGGACACGCACCAAAAAGAGGCTCGTTCTATGATGATCGTCCACGAAGTAAGCAGACTGACCGGTGTGAGCATACGCGCACTTCACCATTATGACAAGATTGGACTTCTGCATCCTACGGAAGTCACAGAAGCAGGTTACCGGCTGTATGACGATACCGCTTTGGAACGCCTGCAATGTATCATGTTGTTCAAAGAGCTGGAATTCCCATTAAAAGAAATCAAAGTTATTTTGGACAGTCCCGTTTTTGATCGGAATCTGGCACTTGACCAGCAGATCACACTGCTTCGGATGAAAAAGGAGCATCTGGAGAATCTGATCGACCTCGCTTGTGGAATAAAAATGATAGGGGTGAAAAAATTGGATTTTACTGCATTTGACACAAAAAAGATGGACGAATATGCACAACAGGCAAAAGAATCCTGGGGCCAGACTCCCGCGTACCATGAATACCAGCAAAAGTCGGCTTCCAGAACCAAAGAGGACGAACAGCGGCTTGGTCTCGAACTTATGGGAATCATTGCCATGTTTGGCAAAATGAAAGCATCTGATCCGACGGATGAGGCTGTGCAGACCCAGGTGAAGAAGTTGCAGGATTTCATTACGGAACATTATTATACCTGCACCAATGAAATCCTGTCCGATCTTGGCAAAATGTATGCCGACGGCGGCAGCATGACGGAAAATATCGACAATGCCGGCGGCGATGGCACAGCTGAATTTGCATGCAGAGCAATTGAAGTTTACTGCGGCAATGTTTATCATGATAAACAGAACATTTAACAGATCATGCTTTTAAATAAGCTGAACGCCGAATCCTGCAGTTATGTATCCCCGGGACACATAACTGCAGGATTTCTATCATTATAAGACCCTCTGTGGAACATTGCAATAATGTTCTGTCATTCATCGCTCTCATAATCCCTCGATTCCTGACGTCTGTTCTTTTAGGAATTCCAAACGATGCCTCAATGCCGACTTTCCAATCCATTGCATTACTCTATGAAATGGAACTGTTTTATTCAGGAACTTCATATATCATCGCCGCAAGAGGAACATCTATATCAGGAATAGCAAGAGCGCCCGACTTTACAGCACAGGCTCCGATAAATCCTACCGAATGGAACAACAGCGTATTTGCCACCACATTGTCAACCATTGAAACCACATTTTGTGGCGCATGTTCCCGCATCGTCTTACCCGCAGACCGATACAATGCTTCATACAATTTACCCAAGGCTGCAATTTCTTCCCGGAAGATTGTTCCCAACTCCTTCTTTTGCTGCGCACTGATGATTGGGATGTCAAGCATAACATTTCCTGTTAGTACCTCACTAAAATTTTCCCTGATTTTATCCCAGCTTGATGTAAACCAATTCTTCTCAGGCAGGATATTCATGTCCGCATAGGATGCGGCATACCTTCCATTGATATTCGCATATCCGGCAAAAGAGTTTATGCCATATTCATTGTCCTGCAATTCATAACTCACCCCATAGCAAGTTCCCCTGCCGCCCCTGTAAAGTTCCTCTTCTCTGAATTGTTCTTCATGGGCGGCTTTAAAAGCATGCCATCCGTTTCTGATCAGTTCAAACAGCATAGCCCATATCAGACGCTCATCCTCCATATCCGATCCTGAGAAACCAAGGGTTCTCACTTCCCGAAGTCTGCTCTTTGCACTTAAAATAATCTCACCCACATCAGCGGTAATCTCTTTTTCTGCCTTCCTGTATACTTCATTCATATAATCTTCTGTTAATATGACCAAACGAGATTGATATTTCCCACCGGACAAGGAAGAAATCAGATTATACTTTTCCAGCAGAGCAATCTCATCCTCAAGATAAACAGCGGCAACGCCCAGTTCAATTGCCAGTTCCCTGATGGTCATGGGTGTATAATAGGCACTGACCAGAATATTGCCCGACAGCTTCCGGTTAAACAGATTTTGGTATTCCATATTGGCCTTATCCGCAAAGATCACTTTGAATTCAAATCTTGCGGGTTTATAACTTTTCTGACCAAATTCTCTTTCCATACTGATACCTTCTTTCATAATCTTACGAGTCTTAAACAGATAATACTTTACCATTTCCAGGGAAATATGAAGTTTTGACGCCGTTTCCCCACAGGAAAGACCATCAAAATAATAGGCTATGGTACATTCTCTGTATTCCCTTGACAAAAGTGCCAGTTCACGCCGAAGTGTATTGTACTCTGCGGCATTGAGTATTTCCATGGTAAAATCATCCTGGGATGGTATCTCTTCCTCTAATTCTTCCAACCGGACACGATTTCGTTTGCGCAGGAATTTTTTATAAGTATTGGCGGCAATACTCCAAATGTACCCGAAAAAGGCATTCTCGTCCCGGATTCCGGGTGCGCTTTGCAGAATGGCAAGTATGATATCTCCTGCCAAATCCTCTGCATCTTCCCTTGGAGAAATACGTGAAAGCGCATATGCAAAAATAGTCTTCATGTGCTCTTCCACCAGCCTTAATACCTTTTCCTGTTCCATAATATCCTCCTTGGATTCATCTTCTGTATGCGCATAGGAATTTTGTGTTATGAAAGCTTTCATTGATATAGTACCAAAAAACATAACTTGGTTAATCAGAATCTCCAAAAAATTATTCCGCTTCCTGATTCAGGCAGAAACTGCCGATTTCCAACACCTTCCTCTGTGCTTCCAGAATTTCTGCTTCCGTTCCCTGCCAATGTTCCATATCTTCGCTGATCAAGTACAATATCCTGTCCGCCAGATTGGAGAAGAATGCCGCCACCACTCCTCCCGATGCTCCCGCCAGCGCCGTTGTCAAAGTCAGATTATCCAGATTCCGCAAAATCACCTGAATTTCAAAATCTCCCAAATGCACGAATTCTTCTAACAGATTTGTCTCCTCTGAATACAACTTTTTGTCTTTGTATTTATTAATCAGCTCCTGTCTTGTATATTTCAGTATTTCTCTCATATAACCTCTCTTCTCCCTGTATTCCATACCAATATAAGACGCCACTGTTTCCTGCACAATTTCCGGTCTTTCCCCAGCAAAAATCATCTTCAGCACCGCTGCGATCATATGTCCTTCCCTTTGTTCCGTCTCCGGCAAAGCAGCAGCATAATTTTCCAATAACCGAAATGCCAAATCCATATCTATCTGCTTCATAAAAAGATTCTCAACATATGGAATCGCAAACAATAGAAACTTGCTGCTTTTTAGTTTAGATACTGCCTCTTCCATGGCAAGCAGCCCTTCTGCCCTGCTGATTTCGGCACATTTGAGCAAATCCTCCCCCACCAGAGCAAGCCGAAATTTATCATCATCATATACCCCAACCCGCTCTACCTGCGCCAGGCTCCTGCCCACCAGTTCATCAATGCTGCAATCAAAATAATCCGCCAATGCCCACAGCATCTCAATACTTGGTGTTGACAGATTGCGCTCCCATTTGGATATTGCCGCCGGACTGATACTTAACACCTCTGCAAGCTGCTCCTGCGTCATTCTCTTTGCCATACGCAGGGAATAAAGTTTCCCGCCCATGGCCACCCCATGATATACTATATTTTTCATATTGCTCTCCTTCCCAATTCCGCCTTCAAGCGGAACCTTGTACCAGCCTCTCCGCACCTACTATGAATATTTTAAAATGCAGCACTTTTAAAGTCAAAGGAGAAACAATCCAATTTTTTTACAAATGGTTAAATACTTCAGGAAATTTCTACTTTGATGTGATATGTTGTCTGAAGCGTAAACCATTAAATGGATGCCTTAGGAGATATTCCATAATAAATAGACTTGATACCATTTACATCGTCAGATGTTTTCAAGAAATAAATTGTGTAAAACCTCTGTATCATGTATACTATATACATATGAACACAAAATAATCATTATCCGAAA
Organism: uncultured bacterium; assembly: GCA_947175015.1. GTDB lineage: Bacteria > Bacillota > Clostridia > Lachnospirales > Lachnospiraceae > Acetatifactor. Next base: position 4,616 of record CAMWLE010000014.1, on the reverse strand, counting down.
TCATGTCAGGAGGTATGTACATGAATCGTAAAATAGTGGTAAATCTGGGAGAACAACGATTTGACCGACTGATCGAAGAAAACAAATTCTATATTGATAAGACAGAGTTTATTCGGGAATTGATGAGCAAATCGCGTTTCACCAGCTTGACAGCAATGTGAATGCGGTCTGGAATCTGCTGCTTGCAACAGGGTATCTGAAAGTGCACAAGACAGAAGCCGAACCGTTTGATGACGAAATCAATGCGGAAGAAGCCGTCCAATATCCGCTTGCCCTTACCAATCTTGAAGTAAAGAGAATGTTTCGGAAAATGATATCCGAGTGGTTTAATGACAACACCAGGATCTATTATAATGAATTTATCAATTCACTGTTAAACGACAATATCAGAAAAATGAACACATTTATGAACAGAGTTGCACTCAACACATTCAGCTCCTTTGACAGCGGGAATAAGCCATCTGAGCAGGCTGAACCTGAGCGTTTTTATCATGGTTTTGTATTGGGCATGGTGGTAAATCTGGCAGACACTTACAAGGTACGTTCCAACCGTGAGAGCGGTTTCGGGCGCTATGATGTGATGCTGGAGCCACTTGACAGAAATAAGAAGGCATTTATCTTTGAATTCAAAGTACTAGACCCCGACGAGGACGAAATTACACTTGAAGATACTCTGGCTAACGCCCATGCCCAGATAGAAGAAAAGCAATATGAGGCCGAACTGATATCGGAAGGATTTTTACCAAAGCAAATTAGAAAATATGGGTTTGCATTTAAGGGAAAAACCTGCCTGATCGGATAAGAATTGACAACAGTGTCTCTTACAGAGTTTCAAACAATCATCAAATTAGGACAGGAGGCTAATCATTACTTGATTAGCCTTCTGTCACAGCATATTGCCTGTCCAGATGAATACATCTTACAGACAAGACCGTACAAACAAAATCCTTTCCACTTAACTTCCATTTATTGATCATTTACTATTTTATCACGATATGCTTTCCACCTCTCAGTAGGTTCGCCTGGAGTAAAGAATTCACCTGTACTGCACTCCGCAAGCCGGGTGTTTAGGTCAGCAATCAAAATATCAAATACTTCTTTCGGCTCATCTCCCCTGATATAAAGCACAACACACTCCGTTTCTGCCTCATCTCCAACATTAAGCTCTATCAGCCAACTATCACTGTCAAGAATCTGCCATGACAGATCATTACAATCGTAAAAGACACCAAGTTCAGCCGAAATTTTCTTTAGCTCATCGACTATTTCTGTTTGCTTAAATGGAATGATATTTTCACTTTTTATTGCGTATAGCGCTGCTTCACTGTTGGTTTTTGTTCTTATCATCAGAACTTCCCAGCTCATGGATTATCCCCCTGACACATTTTCAGTCCTATTTCTCCAGCCTCTCCCGAAGCAAGGTATTCCTCTTTGTGACCGTCACATTCTTCACCGCATAAGACAATGTTCTCTTCGCCCCTACGATCACAAGCGCCTTTTTTGCCCTTGTAATACCCGTATAAATCAGATTTCTCTGGAGCATCACATAATGATTCATCATAACAGGCATAACCACGACCGGATACTCCGATCCCTGTGCCTTATGAATCGTTGTTGCATAGGCATGAACCAATTCATCCAGTTCAGTCACATCATACTCGATACTTCTGCCTTCAAACTTAACTTTCAGCGTCCTGTCCGTTTCATTTACAGATTCTATCATACCTATATCGCCGTTAAAAACTTCTTTGTCATAATTGTTCTTGACCTGCATCACCTTGTCATCTGCCCTGAACACATATCCGCTCCGGCGCAGACATTCCTTCGGCATTGCCACCCTGCCCCTTCCCTTCATAAAGATATCATGCTCGGGCGGATTGAGTGCTTCCTGCAAAGAAAGATTCAGATTGGTTGCCCCGACCACGCCTCTCTGCATAGGAGTCAATACCTGTATCTGCGAAGGCTCGATCTGATAATACTTTGGCAGCTTCTCCTTCACCAGCCGCACAATCTGCGGCACAGCCGCCTCCGCATCCTCGTTTTCCATAAAAAAGAAATCCGATTCCTTTCCATTGCTGATATCCGGCATCTTTCCCTCATTGATGCGGTGGGCATTCATGACGATCCGGCTGGCCTGTGCCTGTCTGAATATCCTCGTAAGCCTCACCACCGGGAATGCGGCAGAATCAATCATATCCCTCAGTACATTCCCTGCCCCCACGGACGGCAGTTGGTCGATATCCCCTACCATGATCAGCCGCATCGTTGGAGGAATAGCCTTCAAGAGCGAATTCATCAGAATGATGTCTATCATGGAGCATTCGTCCACGATCAGCACATCCCCCTCCAATGGATTCTCTTCATTTTTCTGATACCCTTCCGGCGGCTTGCATTCTAAAAGTCTGTGAATGGTCTTTGCTTCCAATCCGGTTGCTTCTGTCATCCGCTTTGCCGCCCGGCCTGTGGGCGCAGCCAGCAATATACGGAGCCCATATGCCTTATATGCTGATATGATACCATGTGTCGTGGTAGTCTTCCCTGTGCCGGGCCCGCCTGTCAGCACCATGACCTTCGCTGTGGCCGCCCGCCTTATTGCATCCGCCTGGATTTCGTCATATTCCATCCCTGTCTTTGCCTGAACTGCCCCGATATCAACCGACAGTTCATCGTTCCCGGTACTTTTTCTTGCCTCCATGAGCCTTGTATAAAGCTTATCCTCGGCCGGTGACGATGCTAATTTCTTTAGTTTTCCGGCAACGCCCACCTCCGCAAAATAAAAAGGAGGCAGATAAATCGGCAATACCTGATTTCCATTTTCATCAATCCGCACAATATTCTTTTCAAAGATAAGTTCTTCCTTCTTAAGCATCTCATCCATAGTCATAACCACCGTCTCCGGCGACGCTTCCAAAAGTTCTGAAGCTTTCTCTATGAGCTGCTGTTTTTCCGCAAACACATGACCCTCATTCGACAGCTCAGATAGTGTATACATCAGACCGCTCCTGAGCCGCACATAAGACTCTTTTCCAAACCCCAGCTTCACTGCGATTTGGTCTGCGGTCTTAAACCCGATGCCCCAGATATCATCCGCCAATTTATACGGATTCTCTTTCATCACGGCAATACTGTCATTGCCATACTGCTTGTATATCTTCGCCGCATATGAGGTGGAGACTTGATGCTCCTGCAAAAAGAGCATAATATTTTTAATCTCTTTCTGTCTCTCCCATGATTCTGCAATCATCTGAATACGCTTCCTGCCAATTCCTTCTATCTCGAGCAGCAGCTCCACATTATCCTCTATAACATTAAATGTATCCACCCCATATTTCTGGACGATCTTCTTTGCATATTTCGGACCCACGCCCTTAATCAGCCCGGAGCCGAGATATTTCTCCATGCCATAAACAGTCGCCGGAAGTGTCTCCTCCCAGTTCTCCGCTACAAACTGCCTGCCATACTTGGCATCTACCTTCCAGTTACCTTCGGCAATCAGGACAGATCCCACATTTGCATCTATCATATTGCCGATAACCGGCACTAAATCGCTGTAATCCTTGACCCGGCATTTTAGGACGGAATAGCCGTTTTCCGGATTCTGATATGTAATTCGCTCAACCACACAACGGATCTTCTGCATTTTTATTTCGCCTTCCTGCCCTTATACTTCGCATACCTGGCAGCACCATAATTGATACAGCTACCCCTGTGATACCAACACCACTAACCTCATTGTCTTTGCAATACAATAATATCAGAGGTCTCCCACCACTCCGCCGGTATACTCTCCCTGTCCATGAGGCAGTTGCGTTCATGGGACAGCACTCTGGAAGTAATATCAAACAACTGCTCCGCATCGCAGAGAATACATTCCGCATCTCCAAAAGAAACTTTGCCGGCAGCGCCTGTTGCATAAAAGGCCTCACTTAGCTTGTCAAAGCTCTCTGAAATATGAGCCGTGTGCGGATTATAATGCCGATACATCCACACCTGTTTCAAACTGCCCCCAGGCATCTTTATCTGAAAAGAAACCGGCTCAGGGGTAAATCTCTCCGGTACATCCAGCACTTCCTCTATGCTGTGGATAAAGGTATTACGAATATGGGTAACACCCGCCAGCAATATTTTGGCATGAATGTGCCGGAGCCTGTCCCAACACCCACCCGGCGTACAGGGTGTGGTGCAATTTTCTTCCCCTCGAACATATTCTGCCGCCAAAGGCCCCGCAGCGGCAATGCTGTGGGTAGGATGCAGCGAACGTACCACCCCGGAACGCTTCAGGAACAGATTCGGAATAATCCCTACACAAGCCGGCTCCGTCTCCGGGTCAAAGCAGGAATGTGTCTCGCTCATTTGTGCCCAGGTGTGAGCAGGCGTCATAAACAGTCCATCCGAGAAATATTCCATAAAGACATCAACCACCGTATCAGCGCCTCCTTCCACCTCTCCAATGGCCTTCATGGAGGAATGAAGCATTACTGCATCTCCATGGGCCAGCCCCATGGCCTGTAGCTGCGCCTTTAAATCCTGTTTCGTATACATAATTGATACCTCACTTTTGTTATACCATGGTATGAAGACATTATACCATGATTACAGTTCAATCACGGTATGGA